>JABGVR010000254.1 GCA_018645985.1 Hellea sp.
AAATCCCCTTTTATTCATTCTTTCTTTTTTAAAACCAAAAGACGAATCTTCTAAGACCACAACAAAGATGAAGTCGAAAACTCCAGCGAGGCGCAAAGCCCCACAAAAACCACTAAAAAAGGAAGAAGAGAAGCAGTCTAAGGCTACCTCTCGTAAAAAATCATTAAAAAAACCATTAGAGCAGAAAGAAGAAAGACAAGGTAAAGTTACAGCTCGAAAAAAAGCACCTCCGAAGAAAACGAACGAACCTGAGAAGTTGGCTGAAGAAGTATCAAAAAAACCTAAGTCAAATTGGTTTAGTTTAAAAAAGAAAGAATGAATAAAAGGGGATTTATATCTGCAATTGAACCTGGATGCACCTAGTATATCAAGAAATTAAATTATTACAGATAAGCGACTATACTGAAAATTTTAACTTCCTTTGCCTCTTGCATCCGTCTGGTTTTTCCCATAAACAGCGCCGAATAATAAATAAATAGCTTCTCTTTAAGAGTTCAATAGATAATCTGGTAAGATTTAAGAGATTAAAAAGGTAAAAACAATGAGTGTTGTTCTTGACGTAACCGTTCGCGATAAAACAGGCACAGGAAAATCGCGTGAAGCCCGCAATAATGGTATGGTTCCTGGCATACTTTACGGTGGGGATGAAGCTCCAATCGCAATTGCTGTTAAACACAATGAAGTATTGAAAGCCATAAATTCAGGGCAGTTCATATCAAATATGATTGAACTTTCTCACGAAGGTAAGAAACAGAAAGTTATCACTAAGGATATCCAATTCCACCCTGTTACAGACATGCCTTTGCACCTTGATTTCTACAGAGTGACTGCAAAATCAGAAATCGAAGTCGAAGTTTCTGTCAACTTTATTGGAGAAGAAGAGTCCCCTGGACTTAAACAAGGTGGTGCACTCAACGTAGTTAGATATGTTATTGAAGTAAAATGCCCAGCTGGAAGTATACCAGAAAACATAGAAGTTGATATTTCTGCACTTGAGATAGGTGAGTCTATACATATATCTGATATAAAACTACCAAAGGGTGTTGTACCTTCAATATCAGACCGCGATTTTACTATCGCAACCATCATGAACTCACGTGCATCCACAACTGAAGAAGAAGTTGAAGAAGCTACAGAAAGTGAGACTGGAGAAACGGTCGAAACTGATAAAGAAAGCTAATATCTTGATATCCTGGCTTCGTGGGCTTTTAATAAAACCAAGGTTAGCGGAGCATAACATGCTATTAATTGTAGGACTTGGTAACCCAGGTAAAACTTATCAAAATAATCGGCACAACATAGGCTTCATGGTAATTGACAGCCCGGTAGATAAATATGACTTATCGCCAGCAAAAACTCAATTCAATGCATTAGTGCACACTGGGAAAATTAAAGATAAAAAAGTTATTTTTCTCAAACCATTAACATTTATGAATAATTCAGGTAGGTCCGTGAGGGCAGCAATGAATTTTTATAAAATTTCACTAGATAACGTGATTGTTTTTCATGATGAATTAGATCTTGTTCCAGGTAAGATAAGGGTAAAAACTGGTGGTGGAATTTCTGGTCATAACGGGCTTCGCTCCATCAGAGATAATTGCGGTACAGAATTTAAAAGAATTCGTTTAGGAATCGGGCATCCAGGCCATAAAGACCGAGTTCATAAATATGTACTAAGTGATTTTAGTAAATCAGAAGAAGCGCTCAAAAATAGTATTTGTGCAGGTGCAGCAGAATATGCGGAGATGCTTCTGAATAATGAATTTGAGTTATTCCAGACACGCATAAGTGAATACATAAAAGGATAAAACATGGGTTTTAAATGTGGTATTGTTGGACTTCCAAATGTAGGAAAATCAACCCTCTTTAATGCACTAACAAAGACTGCCAATGCACAGGCAGCTAATTATCCATTTTGCACAATTGAACCGAACGTAGGGGATGTTGCAGTGCCAGAATCACGCTTGGAGTTAATAGCAAAAATAGGGAAATCAGCTGAGATTATACCCACCAGAATGAACTTCGTAGATATAGCCGGCTTAGTCAAAGGTGCCTCTAAAGGTGAAGGCATGGGAAATCAATTCCTAGCAAATATTAGAGAAACAGATGCTATAATATACGTTTTAAGGTGCTTCGATGATGATGACATAACGCATGTAGATGGAAAAATAGATCCTATTTCAGATTATGAAACAATCGAAACGGAACTCATGTTAGCTGATCTCGAGAGTTTAGAAAAACGAAGAAGTGGTCTTGAAAAAAAAATAAAACAAAATGATAAAAATGCTATTCAAACCCTGCATTTAATTGAAACTGCAATAAGCCTTTTAGAAAAAGGGCAGCCAGCACGCGATGCAGTAATAAACGAAGCAGACTCCAAAGCATGGCGAATGCTGCAACTTTTAACTTCCAAACCCGTTTTATTCGTTGCGAATGTCGATGAAAGCAGTGCTGAAAATGGAAATAGATATTCTGAAAAAGTGATATCACATGCATCAGAAATAGGCGCTGAGGTAGTAATCATTTCTGCGCAAATAGAGTCTGAGATGTCATTATTAGACCTTGATGAACAAAAAGAGTACTTAGCTGCTATTGGACTTGAAGAACCAGGCTTAAACCGACTTATTCAATCAGGTTATTCACTACTAGGGTTACAAACTTATTTTACTGTAGGACCAAAGGAAGCAAGAGCTTGGACCTTTCATAAAGGTTGGAGCGCGCCACAATGCGCCGGTGTGATTCATGGTGACTTTGAAAAAGGGTTTATCAAAGCAGAAACAACAGCTTACAAAGATTATGTTGATAATAATGGCGAGCAAGGAGCAAAAGAAGCTGGAAAAGTTAGGCAAGAAGGAAAGGACTATCTAGTAAGAGATGGTGATATAATTCTTTTCAAGTTCAATGTGTAGCTTCTAATTACAAAATTATCTTTTATTTCGCATTAGTTTAATAGAATTTACAAGTTTATTATATCAGTATCAGTTAATATGTGGGTTTCAATAAAAGCTTCTCCCTCCCATTCTTGAAAATCAACATCAGACATCAACTCAGAAATATAGGTATCTGATCTTTCTGACCTCGGTAAATTGTAACTGGCGAATCGCGTTGCAGCAGGGGTATAAAATGCATCAGCGATAGACCAGTCATTAAAAAGAAAAGGGCCATTGTGCCTTGACAATAAATCATCCCAAAGTTCAATCATAGCATGCGCATCATCAAGGCATTTTTTTGGGAGCTTTGAGGTGGTTCGACGGCGAAGGTTCATGGGAGCTTCCATCCTTAAACTTTTGAATCCTGTATGCATCAACTTTACAACGCGCTTTGCTTCAGCTTTATCAATTGAATTTTTAGGCCAAAGGTTAGGGACAGCTTTTGCACAAAATTCAGAAATGGCTAAACTATCTGCAATTCTATTACCATTAATCTCTAAAACGGGTACGGTGCCTTGGTTAGTTAAATTAAAAAGTTTTTCTTTATATCCATTAATATCAAGATCTATAACTTCAGTTTCAAAAGGCAACTCGGCTTTTCTCAAAACCAACCAAGGTCTTAACGACCAAGATGAATAATTATAATTTCCAATATATAGTTTAAGCGACATAGGCTTTTACTAATCTAAATGTTCTGCAGCTAGCAACAGGTTTTCTTTAGAAGTGTTAAATCCACTATTAATCCAGATTAACTCCAAAGCATCTATAATAATTCCCATTTGGGGGCCCGGTTCATAACCAATATATTTTAAATCAGCTCCTTTTATGGGAAATATAGGTTTTATCATTTTTTTAGAAGCCACAAGTAATGCTTTAAGCTCATTTAAATTGCTAGGTTCATTATAGTTTACTATCTCAGATACACAGCGGTCAGAAAAGACCTCTTTACCCTCTATGTAAATAAATTTTATGATATCTATATCATCAGCATTTAATTTAACTTCACATTTACTTGCAGCCCATAAACGCAATCTCTTGGTCTCTTTAGAACTCATATTAAAACGCTTGCAAAGTAAATCTATTTTTTTTGTATCTCTGCAAATTATAACCATTAACCTTAATATTGGGTCTATAGATATGAAACCATTCATTTCAAGTTTTTCCAACTTTTTTAAACCAGTAATTTCTTTTACTTCAGGTAATAAAAAATGAAGAACACCTGTTTCTTTCATCAAATACAAGGCATGAAATATTGATGATGATGCAAATAGTTTTTTTAACTCAAGCCATAATCTTTCAGGAGACAATTTAGACAAACCTTCAAAGTTTGCTTTTATTACTTCTAGAGTATCCTGATCAACGTTATTAATCTTTCCATAGTCGGATACAAATCTGAAATACCTTATTATTCTTAAGTAATCTTCCTTTATCCTATTTTCAGGCCTACCCACAAAACAAATTTTAGAAGTTTTCAGGTCATCTAAACCTTGGCCTATAGGGTCGTAAACCTTACCTGTGAAATCAGCATAAAGAGAGTTTATGGTGAAGTCCCTTCTATTTGCATCAGTTTTCCAACTTGAATTAAAAGTAACTTCAGCATGCCTACCATTAGTTTTTGTATCAATTCTTAAACTGGTAATTTGATAAATATCTGCATCTAAAATAGCTGTAATAGTTCCATGCTTAATGCCTGTAGGTACAAATTTAATATTTGATTTTATTAAACAATTTATAATATCTTCAGGCAACAGTTTAGTAGCTAGGTCGACATCACTAACTTCCAAACCTAGTAATGCGTCTCTAACACACCCCCCTACAAATCGAAGTGTTCCCTCTGGAAAAGCTTTGAATAGCCTCTCTGTATTTGAACTCTTCATCCAGTGATGTTCTTTTGGATTTAAAATCACCATATTACCGACATATTTAATGCTTAGTCTTATTTTATCTGATATTCAGATTAACTAATAATCTGTTTCAAAAACCTTTAAGAAACTTCTTTGATATAGTCTATAGATTATCATTGCAGTCATGCCCCATATATTCCGTACTTTACCATCAAGAGATTTATAAGGCATATCAAAAATCGTAAATTTTTTATCTTTGTATGTTACATCCCTTGCTATGTGGTTTGCAGAATTCATTAAATAATCCAAGCGGACTTCAAAGACATCATCAACCTCCCTTGAGTCAGGAATAATATTAGCACCTGGATCTATGATTCCAACAAATGGAGTTATTCGGTAATTACTTGCTGCATTAAAAGAGGGTAAGCGGCCAATAACATTAATATCTTTGGCTAAGATACCAATTTCCTCTTGTGTCTCCCTTAAGGCAGCATCAAGAGCACTTTCGCCTTCTTCTCTTTTGCCTCCGGGAAAGGCAATTTGTCCAGCATGCTCAAGCATAGTATCAGGGCGTTTTGTTAATATAATATTAGGTTGCTTACGCATTACTAACGGCACTAATACGGATGCATTTTTTTGACCTGGTCTCGTGATAAGGTCATCTCCCTCAGTTATTTCATTAGGAAGAAGACCAGATA
Organism: Hellea sp.; assembly: GCA_018645985.1. GTDB lineage: Bacteria > Pseudomonadota > Alphaproteobacteria > Caulobacterales > Maricaulaceae > Hellea. Next base: position 5,473 of record JABGVR010000254.1, read on the forward strand.
ATATTTTTTCTAATAATAACTTAGGTAGAGACACTTATTCCACTCATATCTTGTGAGAGTCTATCGGGCCCAAAGGAAAAAAGGAACCAAATGACCATATGCCTAGTTGTTTTCCATTACTCATTTCAACCTCAGATGCCAAATCAACTACTGTATAAAATACTGAGCGGGATAAAAGAGCTTCAAGTCTGCCGCGGATAGTAACATAAGGGCTTGGTTCCAGCGTGGAGGAATGAGTATCAACTCTCATTGGGTTAGCATCACTTAACTTAATGTATTCGCCTAGATTTGTTGTAAAAAAAACTTTTTGGTTTTGCTTTTCACCTTCCGAGTGCACATCAGTTATTAAAAAATGTCCTCGCTCTACCTTAATTTTTATTTTTTCAACAGGCGTTACTAAGTATGTATCACCGTCTAAGTCTTTTCTTAATATAGAGGCGAATAGCTTGACGAGTTCTTGTCTCTTTATCTTTGACCCTTCGTGCCACCAAGTGCCATCAGATTTGATTATCATATCCATTTCACCGCAGTAATCTGGATTCCAACCTTCGACCGGATGACTACTATTATCAGCACCCTTAAGCGCATTCATCAAATCTTGCAGAGAGATATTTTGTTTCGCACCTTTTTCCATAAAATCTATTACCAATATTTAATATTCGTTAACAATATAAACAATATCTTTATGGTCAATATAATATAGATTTTATTGAGTGAATTATATTACGAATATAGTAAGGAATTTATTGTGATAAAAAGATTTAAAATAATACTTATTATTTTTACTGCTATTTTGATTTACTGCAATGCTTATGCACAGGTCCCCATTGAGGATCCTAACGCCACAATTGAACTACCTAATAAAAAACTAGCTAAAAAGGGAATGCGCATTGAAGGTCCTATAACGTCAATATCAGCCGGCGGTTTATTACTAGCAAGCTTTGATAGTAATTATAATTTTCAAATAGACCTTAATGAATTTAATAATGCAAAATTACATATCTTTAATATTGCCGACACAGACAAATCTGGAGTAATCAGCCCATTTGAACTTGAAGATTGGAGAAAAACAGCACTCGGCTCTTTAGATGCACCCCCTGGAAACTTATCATTTGATAAAGATTATGATCAGAGAATTACTAAAAATGAATTTAATAAAACACTAATTTCTATTTTTGAGTCCGGAGATAAGAACAATGATGGTATACTAAAATTTAGTGAATTAGTTAATGTTTTCGAAATATCGAATCGCATGGTGGCCACCACCGACAATGAGTCAAATAATTGGAAATAATATAAATTTAAAAAGATTAAATATAAAATTATTAATCTTTCCTTACGAAATTAATACTAACCTAGGGGTTAGATATTAGGATAAATTAATGGTTAATTTAAAATCATGCATCAGTCTTATCATTTGTATAAGTTTGATGGGGTGCCAGTTACTTGATGGTGGCAAAAAAGCTGCTAAAATTCCTTTTCAGGGGGTGTTTAAAACCGGTGAGATAGCAGGAAAGTCTGTATATTATACTGGAAAGCATACAGCTAATGGTGCTTATAAAGTAGGAAAATTTACAGGGAACAGGGTATTAGATACGGGAAAAGGTTTATATTACATAGGTTCAATACCGATAAAAATTACTAATGAAGCACTCAATACTTCAGTAAAAGTGTTAACCGTCACAACAAAAACTGTTGGACTGGGTGGAAAAGTCATCACAACAACTAGGAAAATTCAAGCAAATGAATTAGAAGCAGAGTTAATGGCGATTAAAGGTGCAGGAAATGTGCTAAATGTATTAGTAAAAGCCGCAATGTAATACACTCCATTTATGTGTATTTAAAAAATTATATTTAATTACAAGACATATTGTGCTATCTCCATAAGTGGAGGCATCATGCGTGTATTTTTATTACCTTTAATTATAATATTTTCACTAATCTCCTTTAGCTCAAGTCATGCGGCGAATAAAAAATTCATAAACACCGTAAACTCATCAATAATATCTCCCATTAAATTAGAGGTAAACCTTAGTGAAGAAATGCTATATAGGGCACAAAATCTTCCTAAGAAATTAAGCGATAGAAACGGAGCTAGATTAAACTCAGGGTTTTCAGGTAATGGCTTTTATGGTGATAAGGAGTTGAAGAAGCTTATTTCAAAGTTGGAAGTAAATATTAAAAATGAATTCAGCAAATATGACATTAAAATCTCTGACAATGCAGAAACTGTTCTGAACGTAACATTAGTTAATGCTATACCCAATCGTCCAACTTTCTCGCAATTGGCTAAAGAACCAAATTTATCTCATCAGAGCTTTGCTACTGGCGGTGCAGAAATACATGCAGAGCTATTATCTCCTGACGGTAAGGTAATCGGAAACCTGAATTACAAGAACTATGAAACTGATATAAAAAATTCACGCTATGGTAGTACTTGGAAAGATTCTAAAAAGGCGTTTTATTGGTTCGCAGTGAAGTCTGCCAAAGCTCTAAAACAATAAATTCTAGGCAATACCAAGATATTTGTGTGATTGTATACTTAATCGCCATTTAGGGTTTCTTAAACAAAAATCTATAGCGGCTTTCTCATGGGAGAGTTTCCCCTTTCCGAGGTAAGAGTCATCTCGTGGCTGAAGACAGAAAAAATCAAAATCCATATTTTCATATTTATGTGGTTCATTTTCTGTTTGAGGATAAACTAATTTTAGTTCATTTCCGAAATTTTGTTTTATCTCAGTATTTGCTTTGGGTGAAACACAGATCCAATCAAGTCCTTTAGGGGCTTTTATCGTTCCATTAGTTTCTACAGCAATCTTAAAATCTTTCGAATGTAGTGCATGAATTAGAGCAGAATCTAACTGTAAAAGAGGCTCGCCCCCAGTGCAAACAACCCACTTTTGAGCGCTTTTTACCCCAATTTTCTCTACAACCGCCGCAAGTTCATCAGCAGTATTGAACTTGCCACCGTTCAAGCCATTAAAACCTATGAAGTCTGTATCACAAAACTTGCATATTGCTTCTTTCCTATCAACTTCTCTTCCACTCCATAAGTTACACCCACTAAATCGTAAAAATACAGCAGGAACTCCGGTTTGGACACCCTCGCCTTGAATTGTAAGGTATATTTCTTTTACAATATATGTCATTTAGTGTAACTCGACCAACCCTTAGCCCTTAAGTCACAAGCAGGACAGGAATTACAGCCATATCCCCACTCATATCTCTTATTTCGGTGTCCTTTATAACACGAATGACTGTCTTCGATTATAATATCAATTAGTCTTTTTCCGCCAAGCTTTTCTGCTTTTTTCCAAGCCTCAGATTTTGACAAATACATTAACGGGGTTTCTAAAATAAACTCTTTATCTAACCCTAATGATATTGCTTTCATTTGCGCGTCAAGTGTTTCTTTTCTACAATCAGGGTAACCAGAAAAGTCAGATTCACACATACCACCAATAAGAATGTTTATTCCTCGCCTGTATGCAATAGCTGCTGAGAAATTCAAAAAAATTAAGTTCCTTCCAGGAACAAATGTTGATGGAAGTCCTTCTTCGTTCAATGTAATTTCCATATTTCGCGTTAAAGAAGTATCACTAATTTTACCTAAGGAACTAAGATCTATGATATGATCGTAGGAAAGTTTTTTATTCCACTCTGGAAAATTTAACCGAACTTTACTAAGCACTGTTTTACGACATTCCATTTCTACAGAGTGTCTTTGGTCATAATTAAAACCTACGGTTTCAATATAATCATACTTTTCAAGTGCCCAAGCAAGACAAGTAGCTGAATCTTGTCCACCAGAGAACATAATCAAAGCTTTAGTTTCATATTTCATAAAAGGGCATATACCGATTAATCTTTGACCTGACCAGAGGTCTAATACTTACTTTTGAACTATTTTTTACCTTAAAAAACTTTTAACCCCTTTCAGAAAGTAATTTACGGTTTAAGAAGAATTATGAGCTCACAAAATGAAAATATAAATGTAGCAACAGAAAGTGATATTGATAAACGTGCTAAATCAAAGAATGTTAAACCGTTAAGACAACTTTGGCCATTTATTGCCAATTACCCACTTACGATTTTGGGTTTTTTATTATTTTTAATGCTTGCAGCTATTTTAAACCTTGGGATCACGGAGGCCTTTCGCATAATAGTTGATTGCGGATTTAATGAAGAAGAAATAATACCAGAAAGTTGTTCACGTTACGCCATAGGCGATATTAATAATTTAGGTTCATACTTTAAATTTGGTATGATTATTGGCCTGGGATTGGCCATATTTAGCGCATTAAGATTTTATTTCATAAGTATATTGGGTCAAAGAGTTATCGCAGATATTAGAAAAAGTATTTATGCAAAATTAACTACCCTTTCTTCTGAATACTTTGAGCGTATTCACACTGGAGAAGTATTATCGAGATTAACAACTGATACAACTTTAATTGAAACCGTAATTGGTTCATCAATTTCATTTGCGATAAGGTCTGTAGCAGTATCGATTGGGGCATTGATATGGATGTTTTTTATTAGCTGGGAATTAACCATAATGGTAGCCGCAATTGGCCCCGTCATAATAATTCCTGCACTTATAATAGGGCGAAAGATTCGTACTCTCTCGATTGAAAGTCAAGATAGTTTAGCAGATGCTTCTGCAAGAGCGGGGGAAAGTATTGGTGCAATTCAAACAGTACAAGCATTTAATCGTGAGAAAAAAGAAATATCTAATTTCAATAAATCAGTCGAAAATACATTTGAAGCACATAAAAAGCGAATTTTTGTTCGTAGTTTAATGACCTTTATAATATTCGGACTCGGAATTATAAGTATTATTGGAGTTATGTGGTATGGAGCGAGTTTTGCAGTCAATTCAGAGATCGCAGATGGAAAACCAAGTTTATCAAGTGGCCAAGTAACACAATTTATTTTTCTGGCGTTTATAGTTGTTTCAAGTACAGGGTTCTTGACAGGCACATGGACTGAACTTTTAAGAGCATCGGGAGCAACGCAAAGAATCATGGAGCTTCTCAAAGAGGAGCCAGTTATTAAAAGCCCTTTAAACCCGAAAACCATTTCCGTATTAGAGGGTAACATTGAATTTAAAAATGTATCCTTTAGCTATCCTTCACGAAGTGATGAAAAAGCACTTGATGGTATAAATTTATCAATAAAGTCAGGTGAAAAAATTGCTTTTGTAGGTCCCTCCGGTGCAGGAAAAACTACCATCTTCCAGTTGTTACTAAGATTTTATGATATGCAGACTGGAAGTATAACGATTGATGGTATCCCCATTAAACAGTTAACTCCTGAAGACCTAAGAAAACAATTCTCAATTGTACAACAAGGTACTCCATTGTTTTCTGGATCTGCAATAGAGAATATAACCTATGGTAGTGAAGAGGTAGATTTAAAAGAAGCCTATAAAGCAAGTAAAATGGCGTTCTCTGATGGTTTTATTAGAAAATTACCACAAGGATATGATACTGATCTTGGAGAAGCTGCTGAAAAACTTTCTGGAGGACAAAAGCAAAGAATAGCAATAGCTCGTTCAATTTTAAGGGATTCGCCCATACTCTTATTGGACGAAGCAACAAGTTCTTTAGACTCGGAAAGCGAACATAAAATACAAAAAGCAATTGAAACGATGTCAAGATCGAAAACTACATTAATTATTGCTCACCGACTAGCAACTGTAGTTAAAGCAGATAAAATTATAGTCATGGAAAAAGGTAAAATTGTTGAAACTGGATCACATAAACAACTTTTAAGAAAAAAAGGTCTTTATTCACGTTTGTCGGAACTTCAATTTGATGATTCAAATATTCTGTAATGAATTTCATTTCGTCTGAACATGGGTGGAACAAACGGAGCATCATAGAAAGCGTATTCAGGTTCCCCAATTGTATTAATTTTTCTAGACAACAGAAACTCATCTAACTTGTTCTGATGATCTTTTAAATTTCTTTTACTAGCGCTTCCAGAAAACCGTATGCTTACTGTTGAATAAGGTGCTGTTTGAATTATTCTTATATCGTTATCCATAGGAATTGGTAAACTTTTTTTGCTGTACTTCTCTGGCATCATAAAATTGACAATCCATTGACCTTTTTTTTCTTGTTTTTGGAGAACAGGAGAAGTCATAGCAATTTTTTCACTTACCTTTTTCTGACCCACAGGTGATGTCATTGAAATACTTTCAGAAGATATATTGTCTCCAAATATATAAGCAGCTAACTTTCTAAAACCGCGCGTACTGGCTTGGTCACGATTTCCCATGACTGTGACCTCCGCAACTAGCATTGAGGGATATGATCTAATCTCATAGTTATTGTGAGACATTTTTACTGTATAGTCTGGAGTTTCAATCGCCATAGCACTTTGAGAGATATTCAGAAAGAAAAATGAAATCAAAAAAATAATTACTTTATTCATAATAGGCTCCTTAATTATTATACGAACTGGAGAACTCATTAGTTTATCGAAACAGCATCAAATTAAAAAAATCAAAAAATACCAATCAGGATATAGTAGGTTTTAGTGACTGTTCATTATCATCTCAGCTGCTCCATATAGTGCTACAAAATGGGCCTTGATTATACGAACAGGAATTTCTTGCATAAACCATGTGCCATGCCCCCTAACTCTAAATCGTTGTATAAAGTTAGACTCAGGAATGAACGGCGAAATATGTCTCGTTACTCCACCAGCGAGGACAACGCCGCCAGTTGCCCCAGTTGTAAAGGCTATATTACCAGAAAAAGTTGCTAACATATTGCAAAATATTATGACTGATTGCCTCGCAACTGAGTTTGGATTTGCTTCGGCAGCTGCTACTATTTCATTTTCTCGTGTACACAAGGCTTTCTCGCCTAATATAATACATAAAGCTGAATAAATTCGAAAAAGACCAGGCCCTGAAATTAATGTTTCTGAAGATACATAGCTAATTTTATTTTGCCAATACTCTAAAATCAAAAACTCCAATTCACTTTGAGGTGAAAAGCTGGAGTGCCCGCCCTCGGTTGCAATAATTCGGGGCGGTCTACCAGGCAGTACACATGAAACCCCTAAACCTGTTCCTGGGCCTAATACTGCAACAGGTTTATTATAATTTACTTTTCCTGGTATTAATATTTCAAAGCCATCATCTGGTATTACCCTGGCTCCATTGGCCATTGCAACGAAATCGTTAAGAACAACAGCCCTGCTAAATCCAAATTCGTTAACCAAATTGTTCTCAGAAACCATCCAATCTACATTCGTCATTCGAATCTCATCATCAAATTTAGGACCTGCAAAAGCAAATGCAGCTTGCTTTGGTTTAACTTTTTTTGAGATTAAATATTCGTGAACAACATCATGGAAATGTTTATATTGATTGACTGAAAAGCGTTCCGAATGATGTAGCTCGATAGTTCCAAAAGCCGTTTTTTCAGCCAAAGCTAATCTACAATTTGTACCACCCACATCTCCAACTAGTATAGATGATTGCATTATGGCATCCAGCTTGGTTTACCCAAAACTGAGGCACCATCTTCTGAATTTCCCGCAACAGAACGTAAAGGCTCAAACATATTCATTCCTAGACTACTTAGATTGGTTGCTTGAGGAGCCTTAGCACATCCACGCGATAGCCACTTGTCTTCCGAGATTACATTTACAGTTCCAGATACCGCATCAAGTCTAATTATATCACCGTTATTTATTTTACTTATGTTTCCTCCGGAAATTGCTTCCGGGTGCATATGGATTGCCGTAGGTACTTTTCCTGATGCCCCTGACATCCTTCCATCAGTAACCATTGCTATTTTAAGCCCTCGATCTTGTAGAGACCCAAGAATAGGTGTTAGTTTATGTAGCTCAGGCATTCCATTAGCTCTTGGACCCTGAAAACGTAAAACTACAATAAAATCTTTATCAAGTTCACCAGCGTTATACATTTCAACTAGGCTGTTCTGATTATCAATTACAATAGCAGGTGCCTCAATAACCCAATTTTCTTTTGGAACGGCTGAGACCTTTATAACAGACCTTCCAATATTACCCTTTAAGAGCTTAAGACCACCATTTGTTTGAAATGGTTTGTCAACATTAGTTAAAACTTCACTATCAAGACTTTTCTTAGGACCTTCTCTGTATAATACTGCATCAGGCTCGGCATGAGTATTTTTCATAGGCTCAAGTGTGTATGCAATAAGTCCACCATCACCAGCAACTGTTTTGACATCTGTATGCACGAGTTTGGAGTCAATTAACTCTCGGATGAGGTATGACATACCACCAGCAGCATGAAAGTGGTTGATATCAGATACCCCATTAGGGTATATTCTGCATATCAATGGTACCACCTCAGCTATATCAGAAAAATCATCCCAGTTTATAATAATTCCAGCAGCGGCGGCTATGGCAATCATATGAATAGTGAGGTTTGTTGATCCACCAGTTGCCATTAGACCAACGAGACCATTAACAATAGCCTTTTCGTTTATAATATGTCCTATTGGAGTAGAGTTACCTGATATATCTGTCATCTGAACTGCACGTCTAGTAGTCTGTGCTGTTATAGCATCACGAAGAGGTGTGTTTGGATGCACAAAAGATGCACCAGGCAATTGCAGACCCATAATTTCCATTAACATTTGATTAGTGTTAGCTGTTCCATAAAATGTGCAAGTTCCAGGAGCATGATAAGAGGCAGACTCAACTGCTAATAATTCCTCTCGCCCAACTTTTCCCTCTGCAAATAATTGCCTAATTTTAATTTTTTCAGGATTAGGAATTCCAGACGGCATAGGACCCGCTGGAGCAAAAATTTGAGGAATATAACCATAACGCAAAGCGCCAATCAAAAGACCCGGAACAATCTTATCACAGACACCAAGATGAATTGCTGCATCAAACATATCATGAGATAGTGCTATTGCTGTAGAGTAAGCAATTATATCTCTCGAAAAGAGTGATAATTCCATTCCATCTTGTCCCTGAGTGACCCCATCACACATAGCTGGCACTCCTCCTGCGACCTGTGCAGTCGCACCATTTCTTCTAGCAGCATGTTTTATAAGGTCAGGAAACCTAGCGAAAGGTTGATGCGCAGATAGCATATCATTATAAGCTGTTATGATCCCAATATTAGCCCACTTAGCTCCTAATAGTTCTGTTTTTTCCAAAATAGGACAAGCAGCAGATGCATGAGCTACATTTCCTTCAGATAGCTTTTTTCTCCTAGGTCCAGGTCTAATATTTTTTTGAATATCGTCTAAGTAAGCTTTACGTGAGCACTTTGACCGGTCTTGAATTCGCTGAGTCACTATGGCTAACTTTGAATTTATAGTCATTTATACATTCCCACATGTGATTACTGTAAGGCGGTCTGAAGCAGACAGTAATGCTTTAACCGGGGTATTAAATTTTGTATTATTAATACTAGAATTAAATACTTTTGCTTTTTCATCTCCAGGGACTAGTAACAAAATATTCCGTGATTCAATAACAGATGAATAGGTTAAAGAAATTCTATCCGTATGCTCTCCTGCAACTTCGCATCCATTAGCATTGATTGCCACTACGGTGCGTTTATTTCGTGGATCAAGAGCAGTATTTAAACCGTTCGAATTTGGAAACCACGAAGCCGTATGTCCATCTAAACCCATTCCCATAACGCATATATCAAAGGGTTTTGGTATTTCGGAAATCTGGTTTTCAATAGTTTCTAAAGCATTATATGGTGATGAGTTTTTAGTTTTTAATCCAAAAAATTTTGCATTTTTAGCCCTGTATCTGAAGAAATAATCATTTAAAAATTTTTCATTAGATCCGGGTAAGCCTGCTTCAATCCACCGGTCATCCACCAATCCGACAAAGACTTTATTCCAAGGTAAATCATAACTACTTAAAGATTCATATACTGGCCTGGGGCTTGACCCCCCTGATAGCATGATACTAGCATAACCACGTGAAGCAATAGCTTCCGATAAAATTTCGGCAATAGATTTACTCGTATTTGTGACCATTTCTTTTATAGACGGATAAGAAATATATTTATATTGTGTTGTCATATATTAGTTTCAAGACCAAGAATGATTGGCTTTAGCAAGCATATCTTCTGCCTTACCCGGACCTTCAGTTCCTGCATCATAGAGGTCAGTTGGTGTATCCGAGTGTTCCCATGCATCAATAATACCATCAACCCATTGCCATGCTGACTCAACTTCACCTCTGCACATAAATAAGCTTAAATTTCCTCTTACCACATCCATCAACAGTCTTTCATATGCATCTGGGTATCTAACTGTGAAATTATCAGCATAACTGAGGTTTAAAGGAAGTGTTTTAAGGCGCATACCCCCAGCTCCAGGTTCTTTTACTTCGAACCATAGTTTCACCGCTTCATCAGGCTGAAGTCGAATAACTAGTTTATTTGGTTTTACAGGCGTGTCACCAAAAATTGAATGAGGAACGGCTTTAAATTGAATTACAATTTCTGAGCGGCGAGTTGACATTCTTTTCCCAGTTCTTAGATAAATCGGAACACCAGCCCATCTCCAATTTTCAATTTCAGCCTTTATAGCAACATAAGTTTCAGTAGAACTCTTACTAACATCCACATCAGTCAGGTAATCAGGAAATGTAATATTCTCCTCACTCCCTGACGTATATTGCCCGCGTATTGTTTTTTGATTTACATCATCAATTGTAATGTTTCTCAGGGCCTTCAAAACTTTAATTTTTTCGGCCCTAACATCATCTGCTTCTAAAGAAGCAGGTGCCTCCATAGCTGTTAGACAAAGGAGTTGTAATAAATGGTTTTGAACCATATCTCTTAGTGCTCCAGCATTATCGTAATATGCACCCCTGCCACCAACCCCAATGGACTCGGCAGCTGTAATTTGTATATGATCAATAGCTTGATTTGACCAAAGGGGTTCAAGCAATATATTACCAAATCGTAGAACTAATAGATTTTGAACCGTTTCTTTACCTAGATAATGATCTATTCTGTATATATTGTTTTCATCAAAAACTTGGCCAACACCTTCATTGATTTTTAAGGCAGATTTGTAATCAGTTCCTAAAGGCTTTTCTAAAACCACACGGGAACTATCACTAACAAGACCTAATTCGTCAAGTTTAAGGCATATATTAGCAAACATGGAAGGCGGCATGGCAAGATAAAAAATCCGTACAAGTTTTTTATCAGAGGATACTTGAGTTTTTAGGTTACTCCAATTTTGACTATCAAGCACATCAATTTTCACATAATCAACTAGTTTCAAAAATCTGAGCCACAAATCCGTATCAAAAGCATCATCGTTAGAATATTCATGATAGTATTTCGTAATCAATTCATGGTATTCAGTAACTGTATAAGTTGATCGCGATACACTAATAATTTTACTATCATCTGAGATTTGTCCATCACGATATCGGTGATAAAGAGCTGGTAGAAGCTTTCTACGGGCTAAATCTCCAGTTCCGCCAAATACAATGATTTCAAAAGGCTGAACAGGAACAAAAGATGACCCTGAATTCGTATCAATTATATTATCCATTTTTTTACTTTAATTAAAAAACCTTGTATAAAAGAGCTTAGAGCTGAAAATGACAGCGCTGTCAATTATCTAGTATGTTTTGATTGTCTGTAGATTTCCTGATAATAAGCTTATGATCGAGATGGTAGCTAGGCAATAAATCATCTCTAGTTGGAGGATTAATCAATAAATTTGCAGCCATTTTCCCCATCTCATAAATTGGTTGTTTGACTGTAGTCAGCTGCGGAAAAAGTATTTGTGCGAGTGGTGTATCATCAAATCCACCAACAGACAGCTTCGTGGGTACTTCTAAGCCCAACCGACTTGCAACACTCACAACACCAGCAGCCATATCATCATTACTGGCAAATATAGCTGTGGGAGGTTCTTTTAATCTCAATAAATTTTCTGCGGCTTCAACTCCGGATTTGAAAGAGAAGTCACCATTTACAATAAAGTTTTCATCAATTTTTAAATTGAATTTCTCCATTGCTAACTTATAGCCTTTATACCTTAATGCCGTTGCGCTATGCTCTATATGACCTTTAATAAAACCAATTTTTTTGTGACCGCTCTTAATCAAATATTCAGTCATTTCAAAGGATGCTTGAACATCATCCATCTTGACTGATGATACACCGTTAATTTCTATTGTAGGGGCGACAGGAACATAAGGTATTTTCAAACTTCTTAAAATACCTAAAACATCTTTATCATCGCACAAAGGTGGGGTTAATATTATTCCATCTACTGGAAGACGTTCAAGCAACTTTTCAACTTCATCACCAGCATTTGCATTCGTCATACTTAGCGGCTCAATTACAAGGTAATAATTATTATCCCGGCATGCTTTAATCGCTCCTTTTTGAATATTCGCAATATAATTAGGACTAGGGTTATCATAAAGCAGGGCAATTAGGTAAGATTTTGAACTTGCTAAGCCCTTTGCCGCTAGATTTGGTGAATACCTTAACTCTTTTGCAGCGCGTAAAACTTTTTCACGTGTTTTCTTGGCAACATTCGGTTCATTGTTTAGGACGCGGGAAACTGTCTTCATTGAGACATCAGCAAGCTTGGCAACGTCTGTGATTGTTGTTTTCATAAAATCATTCTTGAATTGAGTCCTTTGATCACCAGAATGACTTAGGTAGAGGCAAAGGTCAATGAAAGCCATATACTTATTTAAATAAATTAAGGTAAGATCAGATAGATTTATTGACAGCGCTGTCATTTCTATCTATCCAATATATATATAATTATATGCCTGTAAGGCAAAAGGGGAAAATGTGGTCAAACCCATGATAGTTGGAGATATTGGGGGAACGAATATTCGTTTTGCCATAGCCAGTTCAGATAGAAACGGTTTACCTAATCTTGAACACGTTTGGAGCTCTCCCTCAAAGCATTATGACGCATTCGGCGATGCTTTGGAACATTTTTTAACTATAGCTTCACCAAATAAAAATCCACTACAGGGTGTATTTGCTTTGGCGGGT
>JABGVR010000045.1 GCA_018645985.1 Hellea sp.
TAAAAAAAAGCTTAAAACAATAAAGCCAAACCCAAAAAAAATAAATTTCATTTTTTCATCCATTCAAAATGTCCGATATGTACTCATCATACCAGGTTGGACCAGTCAAGGTTTGAAAAAAACCATTGTGACCGCCTTTACTAGTAATTATACGATTTGCGTTAATATTTAGTTCAAGTTTTTCTATATCTTCATGAGGTATTATTCCGTCATCCGCTGATGTAATAATACTTATTGGAATAGGGCATGTTTTTAAATCGTGAGCATCAACTCTGTAGGCATCAAAGTAAGATTTTATACTAGGAAATTCTGTATATTGCGCCATGATTTTTTTTGTCATTGACATTACAGAATTATCAGAAAAAATATCGTTAAAGTTATATAAATCAGGAAAAAACTTTTGTTTTTTATGCAGAGAATTTTTCCATTTTTTCAAAAAATATTTTTTGTAAAAGTAATTACCATCAACTAATGGGGCTGCAGACCACGGGTCGACAACAGGACTTATAGCAAATATATGCTTTAAGTTTTTTATTGATAAGTCACGAAGACTTCTTGCGATTCTAAGACTGAAATTTCCGCCGAGAGAAAAACCAACTATATAAACAGGTATTTCTCCTGAAAAAGCTACAGCTTGCTTTACAGCATCAAAAACCTCATTGAAGTTAGTGGATAAAAATATCCCTGAATTTAAATTTTGAGTGTCACCATGATCGCGATAGTTCAGTCGAAAAACAGATGAACCTTGGTTAAATAAATAATTACCGCACGAAACAACATAACTACTATCTTGGGACCCCTCCCATCCATGTAAAAAAATAACTAGCGATTTATTTTGTGAACTTTTTGAATAACTAGCTTTTAATCTAACATTATCCTCACAGGTCAAAATGATAGTTTCTGCAGCTTTCAACATTTTATTATTGCCGCGTTTTCTATATTTGAATGAGGCTAATGAAGTCTGAATCAAGGGTGAAGAAAGCCATATGGGCGGCTTAAACGGCTTCAGATTATAATCTTTTACTTTGTTTCTCATATTACAGAATTATCATAATTCAACAGAAATAAATTAAAACTTTATTCAGTTTTAAATTCCATAATTACGTCATCAACAGCAAGGTTATCTCCTGCTTTTACATTAACCTTATTAACTATACCTTGCTTTTCAGCTCGGAGAGTGTTTTCCATTTTCATGGCTTCAACAACTGCCAAAGCTTGCCCGTCTTGTATCTCTTGCCCTTCCTCTACAAGCAGTGAAACTATTACGCCCGGCATGGGGCATAAAAGTAAATTGGATGTATCTGGTTCGGTTTTCTCAAGCATAAATTCTGACAACTCTGCCCCCCGGGGAGTTCTTACAGAAACTTTAAATTCACAACCACGGTGCCATACCTTATACCCTTCAGATATTTTCTTAGCTATAAAATTAAATTTACAATTATCAATAAATGCTTTCACAAGTTGTTGACCTGGCTTCCAACTTGTTAAGACTTCCATGTCTAATGTATCAAGTTCTCCATTAGGATCTTTTATTGAAATAGTTCTTAGACCTTCTTCACCATTAATATCTGCAGTATATTTAGCACCACCTATCTCAACTGACCATAAATCTGGAACATGGCGCTCATGATTAGGCAGTGCACCTGATATATCAGCTGCTCGATGCTCGCTAATATCGTGCATTAATGCACAAACAGCCACTATTCGTCTCGTATAAGCATTGCTAATTTCTGCCCCCGCAAACCCATCAGGGTATTCTTCAGGTATAAATGCAGTCGTAATATCGCCACTTACGAAACGATCATGTTCATATACAGCCTGCAGAAAGGGTATATTATGTCCTATCCCTTCCAGCTCAAAAACATCCAATGCGTCTTTCATAGTATCAATAGCAATATCCCTATCCGCACCCCATGTACAAAGCTTAGCAATCATGGGATCGTAATACATAGAAATTTCTCCCCCTTCGAATACCCCAGTATCATTACGTATAGCATGATCACCCCAAACACCTTCAGCAGGAGGACGATATCGTTTAAGCCTGCCAATTGAAGGTAAAAAATTCCGGTAGGGATCTTCTGCATATATACGCGACTCCATAGCCCAACCAGAAAGCTCTATGCTTTCCTGAGTAGAAGAAAGAACATCTCCGTTAGCAGACTTTATCATCTGTTCGACAAGGTCAATACCAGTTATAAGTTCTGTTACCGGGTGCTCGACTTGTAATCGTGTATTCATTTCCAGGAAGTAAAAATTCTTATTTTTATCAACTATAAACTCAACAGTACCTGCAGAGTCATAATTGACTTCTTTTGCCAATGCCACTGATTCTAATCCCATGGCTTCTCTTGTTTTTTCATCCAGAAATGGCGAAGGAGCTTCTTCAATAACTTTTTGATTTCTACGTTGTATTGAACACTCTCTCTCTCCCAAATAAATTACATTTCCATGTTTATCCCCTAACACCTGAATTTCAATATGCCTTGGTTGTTCAATAAATTTTTCAATAAAAATTCTATCATCGCCAAAGCTATTTGCAGCTTCATTTTTTGATGATTGGTATCCCTCACGGGCTTCTGTGTCATTCCATGCTATTCTCATACCTTTACCACCGCCACCGGCAGATGCTTTAATCATTACTGGATATCCAATTTCCTTAGAAATTTTAATTGCTTCATCCGCACTCTCTATCAGTCCCATATGGCCAGGAACGCAAGAGACCCCGGCATTAATCGCTAATTTTTTTGAAGTAATTTTATCGCCCATAGATGTGATGGCATGAGCATTAGGGCCGATAAAAGTGATGTTTTTATCTGCAAGTCTCTTAGCAAATTCTGCATTCTCAGATAAAAATCCGTATCCAGGGTGCACAGCATCTGAACCTGTTTCTGCTATAGCTTTTAAAATCTTATCCATAACTAAGTAAGACTGATTGACTGGAGAAGCACCGATATAAAAGCTTTCATCTGCCATATCAACATGAAGGGCATTTTTATCCGCATCTGAAAAAATGGAAACGGTTTTAATACCCATTTTTTTTGCTGTCTTGATTACGCGGCATGCAATTTCACCACGGTTGGCTATAAGTATTTTTTTAATCATTTATTTAACTTCCGATAAGATCATTATAGTCTGAAAATATTCAATCAATCTCGAATAATATTAAAGAGGTAAATTACCATGTTTTTTCCATGGATTTTTTAATTCTTTATCTTTCAGCAGTGCAAAAGCTCTGTTAACACGTTTTCTGGTAGAATGCGGCTGAATTACTTCATCTATATATCCTAATTCAGCAGCGCGAAATGGACTTAAAAACTTTTTTTCATAATCATTGATGTGCTTATCTATCTTATCATTATCACCCAGGTCGCTTCGGTGTAAAATTTCTACAGCTCCCTTAGCGCCCATTACAGCTATTTGTGCTGTAGGCCAGGCATAGTTTATGTCACCTCGTAAATGTTTTGGCGCCATCACACAATAAGCACCTCCATAAGCCTTTCGGGTAATAACTGTGACCTTAGGTACGGTTGCTTCACCGAATGCATATAGTAATTTTGCACCATGCTTTATGGACCCTCCAAACTCTTGGCTTGTTCCAGGCAAGAAACCAGGTACATCAACTAGTGTTAAAATCGGTATATCAAAAGCGTCACAAAACCTTACATGTCGAGCTGCTTTGCGTGATGCATCACTATCCAAACAACCTGCAAGCACCATCGGCTGATTAGCTACGACTCCTACTGTCTGTCCTTCAAGGCGAATAAAACCGCATAGTATATTTTTGGCAAAATCTCTTTGAATCTCGAAAAAGTCTCCTTCGTCTGCAATTTTTTCAACTAACTCATGCATATCATATGGTATGTTGGGATTTTCAGGAACAATAGTATCCAGACTTTCATCAATACGGTCATGTTTATCATAAAACTTTCGTACAGGTGATCCCGTACGGTTATTGAGTGGTAAAAAATCAAACAACCTTCTGATCTCAGCAAGTGTCTCTAAGTCATTGTCAAAGGCACCATCCGCCACTGATGATTTCGTTGTGTGGGTTTTTGCTCCTCCCAGCTCTTCAGCGGTAACAATTTCATTTGTGACTGTTTTAAGAACATCTGGACCTGTCAAAAACATATAAGAACTGTCTCTAACCATAAAAATAAAATCCGTTAGAGCTGGTGAGTAAACAGCACCGCCTGCACTTGGTCCCATAATAACTGAGATCTGAGGTACAACACCTGAAGCTAAAATATTATTTTGAAAAACGTCTGTATACCCAGCTAACGCCTCAACACCCTCTTGAATTCGGGCGCCACCTGAGTCGTTAAGGCCAATAATTGGAGATCTATTTTTAATCGCCATTTCTTGTACTTTGCAAATTTTCTGAGCATGTGTTTTAGAAAGGGAACCGCCGAAGACAGTAAAGTCTTGAGCATATACAAATGTCTTTCTACCATTAATTGTACCCCAACCCGTTACTACACCATCTCCTGGAAAGTGAGTTTTATCCATACCGAAATCCACGGAACGGTGCTTCACAAACATATCAAACTCTTCGAAACTATCCGGGTCAAGCAATAGCTCAAGACGTTCTCGGGCTGTCAATTTTCCCTTATTATGTTGCGCTTCAATTCGCTTGACTCCGCCGCCAAGTCTAGCTTCATCGCGTCGTATCTGCAATTGATCTAAAATATCACTCAAACCTAAACCCCTTCAAATAAGTACGGTAACTACACACCCTACAAATAGGAACGCATGGGTCAACCCTGATTTAGTATAAATAAATAATCATTTATTTTAAAAAGTCCTTAATTAGACATTTAACTCTATCTATTAACCAGACATTGTCTTAATGGTGAGGCCAACCGAAGTATAAATCTATTTAAAACCTGAATGCGTATTAGTGTCATGAAATTTAGCAGATCCTACATCACAGCTTTTGCTTCCATTACCCTGATAATAAGCTGGTTCTTATTCAATAGCTTTAAATCCCAAAATATAGAATTTCAGCCTACAGAAACAATTAAGACAGAACAAATTCCAACAGTCTTAGTTAAAAATAGCTACGCTTCTAATCACGAAGTAAATTACAAAATATTCGGTCGAACAGAAGCTAACAGAGTGGTCACTTTGAAAGCTGAAACTTCAGGTTTGGTTATAAACACACCATCTAAAGAGGGGCAGATATTGGATACAGGCCAAATTGTTTGCCGATTACAAACAGATGCACGCAAAGCAAAACTAGACCAAGCAAAAGCATTACTCGAATTGCGAAGATTTGACCTTAAAACTACAGAAGCGCTTGTTGCGAAGGGCTTTAAGTCTAAAATACAACTTAAATCCCAGATGGCAGAAGTAGATGTTGCAACCGCTAACGTTAAGCAATCTCAGATTGAACTCGGTAATGTAAACATTCGCAATCAATTCAATGGTATTTTATTAAAACAAATAGCTGAAATTGGTGACTACCTATTACCCGGGCAATCGTGCGCTACAGTTATTGAACTCAACCCATTAATCGTAGTTGTAGAACTGACTGAACAGCAAGTTGAGAAAGTTCAGCTTGATCAAAATGCTGAAATTGAATTACTATCTGGTAACACCCTAACTGGTATGATTAGTTATATAGAACCGGTATCCAACGCTGCAACTAGAACTTTTAGAACTGAAATCGAAGTAGATAACAGTGATTATAAACTCAGAGGGGGCTTGACTGCATCTGTTAGTATTAAATCTGAAATAGTTAAAGCCCACTTGATACCATCAAAAATATTAACTTTAAATACATCCGGTGAGATTAGTGTTCGTTATGTAAATACAGATAATTCCGTAGGTCTATCTGTTGTCAATCAAATAGATGAAGAACCCAACGGCATCTGGGTCACTGGGCTTCCTGATGAGGCATTGATAATAATAGATGGCCAAGACTATGTATCGGTTGGATCAATAGTCGAACCAAAATTTACAAATTCGAAAAATATTTAGAATGGGCTCTCTTGTGGGTATAGTAGGGTTCTCAATCAAGAACTGGCGCATGGTTATTGGAATAATGGTATTTGCAGTCTTAGGCGGGATACTAGCTCTGGATCGTCTTCCTATGGATGCAGAGCCCGATATTCCTGTACCATTTGTTACCGTACAAGTTGTTTTACCGGGTATATCACCCGAAGACTCTGAACGATTGCTAGTTAAGCCAATGGAAACAGAAATTAAATCCATAGAAGGAGTTAAACAAATAAACTCAACTGCAGCTACAAATGTGGCTCAGATAACAATTGAATTTGAGATATCTCATAACCTAGACAAAGCACTAACAGATGTAATTGAAAAAGTTGATCGCGCTCGTGCAGATTTCCCAAGAGAAGCGCGTGAACCAGTAATAGAAGAGGTATCTACATCTACTTTGCCAATATTAGTGGTAAACTTGTGGGGCGATGCTCCCGAAAGAGAGTTACAGAAACGTGCAAAAGAAATTCAATCTCGCCTTGAAAGCCTAGCTGAAGTACTTGAAGCAAAGATATCAGGTGAAAGAATCGATGTTTTGGAGGCTATTATAGATCCTTCAAAATCAGAGAGTTTAAATATAACCATCGACGAGATATCTTTAGCAGTTAACAGGAATAACAGCTTAGTGCCCGCTGGGGCACTACAAACTAATAACGGAAAATTTAACATTAAGGTTCCGGGACTTATCGAAAGCAATAATGACTTATCAAATATCGTTATTAGGCGGAATCAAAACAACAGCATTATCCGCATGAGTGATATTGCAAAGGTTCGAAGCGGTTATAAGGATGCTCAAAACATAGCAAGGTTTAATAAACGAAACTCAGTGTCTTTAGAGATATCTAAACGTCAAGGAGAAAATATTCTCGATACATCTGAGAAAGTACAGGAACTTGTTAACTCGATAACCAATGGCCCTGACTGGCCTTCAACTATAAATGTAACATACAGTCAATCCAGAGCGGAATATATTGAAGAGATGGTGCAAGAGTTATCCTCATCAATAATCAACGCTGTTATTCTTGTTTTCATTGTTTGCATTGCAGCCTTAGGATGGAGATCGGCCATATTTGTAGGCTGGGCAATCCCAGCTAGCTTTTTAATAGCTTTTTGTCTTTTTTATATTCAAGGTGAAACCATAAATATGATGATATTGTTTGGTTTAATTTTATCAGTTGGAGTATTAGTTGATAGTGCGATAGTTATTGTAGAATATGCTGATAGAAAAATGGATGAAGGTCTTCCGCGCCGAGAAGCATTCCAAATGGCTGGCGAAAGAATGTTTTGGCCTATAGTTTCATCCACAGCAACTACTTTAGTTGCTTTTGTTCCATTGCTATTCTGGGAGACTATTACCGGAAAATTCATGTCCTATATGCCATTGACAATGATTTATGTTCTTACTGCTTCAATGTTAATGGCTTTAGTGTTTTTACCCACATTAGGGTCTTTAATAGGTTTTAAACCGAAGGGTAATGAAAAATCAAATGCTGCATTACTGGCAGGAAAAGATGGTGATCCATCTAAACTTATAGGCTTTACAGGACTATACGTTAATTTTATCAAGAAACTCATAAATTACCCTTTAATGGTAATATTGGGCATGTTTTTTCTTAGTTTTTTAATATTTCAAATGTTTATCGCGAGCATTAACGGTACACCTCCAAAACCAATAGAGTTTTTTACACAAACGCCAAGTGATCAGATCTTTGTTTTAGCCAGAACGAGAGGCAATGGGACACCCGAACAAAGTATAAAAATTGCAACTCTGTTAGAGAATAGGATTTCAGAAATAGAAGGGGTGGACTCCGTTTACACCGTTGTTGGGCCGGGTGCAGCTGGTCAAGGCGGAGAAGCAAGTCTAAACAGTCCTGACAATGTACCGATAGATGCAACAGTTCGCGTTTATACTGAACTAACTCCTTTTTCAGATCGAAATAGATCAGTTAGCGACATAATAGAAGATCTTGAGATAGCTAGTTCAAATATCCCAGGTGTATTAACCGAGATTACAGCAATTAGCCAAGGCCCGCCAATGGATAAAGACATAGGCATACAAATATCATCTGATAATCGAGAAATGTTAAAGGAAATTACTTTATTGATACATAATAAACTAGCATCAATTGAAGGTATTTACGACACTGAAGACACCTTACCCCTACCGGGTGTTGACTGGTCAATGGAAGTGGATAGAGCAGAAGCAGGCAGGCTTGGACTTGACATTACAAAGATAGGTGAGTCTCTTCAATTTATTACTGAAGGTGCCCTTATTGGACGTTACCGTCCTCTCGGTGTGGACGACGAAGTAGACATTCGCTTACGCTACCCGAGTTCATCTCGCGATCTTTCACAACTCGACATTTTAAGAATACAAACATCTCAAGGCGCTATACCTATTTCTAATGTAGTAAAGCGGGTTCCAAAAAAACGAGAAGACAAAATTCAAAGAAGAGACCTTTCACCTTTTTATCTAGTCCAAGGAAATACTCAGAAAGGTTACGCAACGAATAAACAAGTAGAGTTAATGCAGGACTGGATTAAAGAAGCAGATATACCTACTGGAACAAATATTAAATTTTTAGGGCAAGCAGAAGAGAACACTGAGGCTGGACAATTTGCAATAGCCGCCTTCATATCAATTCTATTAATGATGGGCGTCATACTCTTACTACAGTTTAACAGTTTTTATCATGTATTTCTCACACTCTCTGCTGTTATTATGTCTGTTATAGGAGTTATGGCAGGACTCACATTCTACAACTATATATCCATGATTCTTGTCTTAACAGGCGTAATTGCCCTAGCAGGAATAGTCGTTAATAATAATATAGTTTTAATAGATACATATCAAAGACTCAAAGCGACAGGTTTTAGTAGTGAAGAAGCTGCTATACGTACCGCAGCACAAAGGTTAAGACCTGTTGTTTTGACAACAACAACAACTATTATAGGGCTTATGCCTTTGGTTTTGGGTTGGAGGGCAAATATCTTCACAGGTGAGTTTTCCACTTTAGGATCAAGCGTTTCGGATATATGGGCTCCAATATCCTATGTTTTATCAACAGGGCTAGGCTTTGCCACAATTTTAACACTTATTATTACACCAGTTATGTTGGCAATGCCGTCTGTTTTAAGAAAACGAATACAAAGTTTTCAGTCGAATAGTTTTTTCAAAAGGAAAAAAACTATTCGGTGACCTCAATAGCAGTTTCCGTATCTAGAACTTTCTGCTCGGAGCCAAAGATCACAGTATGTTGAATGCCCCCACCTAAAAGAGGTCTACTTATTTGCCAGCTTTCAAGATCGTAAACTACCCTAGGTAAGTTTGTTTTTTCTTTACTCGTTAAAGGCATCATACGAACGAAAGGTACATCTATACGTGCTGCTACAGCTTCGTCTTTTACTAACTCTGATGATATATAATACTTCCCTACGGGTAATAAATTACCTGCAATAAAATTCCACCGACCCCCTGCCTCCACTCGTGTTTCCCCGACCAATATTTCACCTGCATAAACTTTTACAAGTCCTGCTTCATTTGTAGTGCCAGAAAAAATTACTCCGCCGCTATCATCGTAATCAAGAGCTGACATCGCTAACGGACCATCACTTGGTGTTTGGTTAAATGGACTTTGGATTATACGGCTAGGTCCCCCAGGAGCTGTTAACATTACAAGTATATTAAGTTCTTTATCTCTGTGGTCATATGGATTTTCAGATACAACTGACTGATTATTTATATTATTTTTAATAACCGAAGGGATGCTGTATAGTGTCTCATCACCACGAATGGATATATCGCCACTATAAAACATTACCACTTCAATTGCCATAATATTTTGATTATCCAACAAAACGTCTGCTTCCCAAATTCCTTCATTATTTGATTCAATTTGGTTAATACGTTTATTGTTGTTGAGTAATACTATTAACCGGTCAGGCTCACTGGTACCCTTAATACTTATAATTCTATTATTTGATATAGTGACGTTACTAAAATTAATAGGCGTTATACCGGTATCAACTTTGTACTCATTATTGGCGACCTTATTGTCAATTGAGTTGCTATTATTTTGAAAAAATTTAACTGACGATAATGATACAAATAACACTAATATAATACCAAGACCAGCTGATAAAATCCAAAAGTAATTCAATTTCATATGTATAGAACCTTTATATTTATTAAATGAGATGTATAGTTAATAAAATTAGTTAATTAAACTCAAATAGATATCTTTTATTATGTCCTCTATATGTGTATTTTGTGGGTCAAGCAAAGGTCAAAATTCAAGCCATATGAAACTTGCTCATGATCTGGGTGAATTACTTGCAGAGAGAGGGCATAAACTTATCTATGGTGGCGGTGGTTTAGGTCTCATGGGTGCTGTCGCTTCAGCTTCTTATAAAGCAGGAGGAAGCGTTTTGGGCATTATGCCTGATTTTCTTTCAGGTATAGAAAAAACCCTTTACGAAATTAATCATGTTATCGTTAAAGATATGCATGAGCGTAAAATGATGATGTATGACAAATCGGATGCATTCATTGTACTTCCCGGAGGAATTGGTACTTTAGAGGAAGCTGTAGAGATATTATCTTGGAGCAGGTTAAATCTACATAACAAACCAATTATATTTCTTGATAATACAAACTATTGGGATTCTATCTTAAAATTACTAAATAGTATGTCTGAAGAAGGATTTATTCCGTCTAGTTTTCTAAAGAAAATAATTTTTGATCCTACACCCGCAAGTACATTACAGGAAATAGAGAGAATACTTGAAAGCATTCAATAAAAATAATTCATACTAGGTTATTAGTAAACTACAAATATTTTCCAATCCAGACTTGTCAATTTCATCAAATGCATCGAGTTCGGTTGAGTCAATATCAAGAACAGCCAACAAATTACTGTTTTTATCCAAAACAGGAACCACTATTTCTGATTGAGAATTTATATCGCAGGCAATGTGGTTTTCAAAATTATGCACATCACTAACTATAAATGTTTTTTTTGTTTCAGCGCTCAATCCGCAAACACCTTTACCAAACGGTATTCTTAAGCACCCTAATGTGCCTTGGTATGGGCCTATTACAAGTTCATTATGTTTTTTAAAATCGACTAAATAAAACCCAGTCCAATAAAAATAGTTGAAAGCACTGCTTAGCAAACATACAACGGTTGAGTATCTAGCAATCATATTGCTTTCACCCTCTAGAACAGCCATGATTTCTTTTCTGATATTTTTATATTTGGTCTCTTTGCTGGAAATCATCTTACTAAACTTTTTTTATCCATTCACCGATTGGGTTTTGCTGATAATAGTTTAACTTTTCTCCTTCAGCCTTCAATTTTCTCCACCTACTTCTTTCATAATTTATGCTTCGCTCTGAGCGGCCGTCAATAAATACTATACAACGTTCAACACCATTCAATTTTTTAATATCGGAACCTGCCAAGAGGAATACCACCTGAAAGCTATCCGCAGTCTTTGCAGATGAACTTAAAACGATTGGGTGATGTTGAACTCTTGGCTGATCATCACGTCCATGCGGCAAGAAACTGTCCGCTTTAAAAGTCCACAAAAAATCATCTAATTCAACTAAATGGTCAACTCGAGTTTTAATTAAGGCCCTCCAGTTTTTTATTATACATTTTTCTAAAATCTGCGGCAGAGTAGACTCAATAGTAGAGGCTTCATGATGATAAAAAAAATATTCCATTAATGTTCGAAGTTATCAGCAATCCACCTATTTAGCAGTCTAGCGCCAAAACCTGTTCCGAAAGATGTCTCACGTGGATCATGACGGTTAGACGGTTTCATCGCAGTTCCCGCTACATCAATATGTGCCCATGGTATGTCTTTTCCAACAAATCTTTGTAAAAACTGCGCCGCTGTTATTGAGCCTGCCAGACGACCACCAATATTTTTCATATCAGCATTTGGTGTATCTAATAGGCGGTCATATTCTTTGCCCAATGGTAAACGCCAAGTATGCTCTTTTGTTGTCTCAGATGCACCCTGTATTTGGCTCGCTAATTCATCATTATTTGAAAAAACACCCGCCTTTTCAGTCCCAAGTGCGACAAGTATTGCACCTGTTAAAGTCGCTAGATTAATCATAGATTTAGGTTTTATATTTTCTGAGGCATAGTGAAGACAGTCAGCAAGAACAAGGCGGCCTTCTGCATCAGTGTTTTGAACTTCAATAGTCTTTCCGGACATTGAGGTTATTATATCTCCAGGCAAAACTGAATTGCCGTCAGGCATATTTTCAACAAGACCTACAATGCCCACAACATTGGCTTTAGCTTTTCTACCAGCCAATCCAATCATCGCACCAACTACAGCAGCAGATCCCCCCATGTCACCCTTCATGTCCCACATATTAGCGCCTGGCTTCAGAGAAATTCCTCCTGTGTCGAATGTAACACCTTTACCAATAATACATATTGGCTGATCACCCTTTTTGGCTCCATTCCAGCGAATAATAACCATCTGTGACTCTCTCGCTGATCCCTGCCCTACACAAAGAAGGGAATTCATACCCAAAGATTTCATTTTCTTTTCGCCTAAAACTTCTACTTTTAGACCATGCTTTTCTAGTTTCTTTATTTCCGATGCGTAAGCTTTTGGATATATTACATTTGGAGGCTCATTAACTAAATCACGTGCTTTAATTGTACCATCACACACTGGTCCGTGATATCCTTCGTAAGATGATTTAGAGAGCTTAGGCTCGTCGCATGCTATAGTTATATTTTGTAGAATATTTTTTAAGTTATCAGCTAATTTAGTCTTATATTTATCAAACCTATATGCTGCCAGACGAATACCCACTACTACCCTAGCAATTGAGTCTGGTGACAAACCCAATCCATCCAAATGTAGAGTTATAGACTTTTCCTTCTTCATCAACTTTTTGCTGATATTGGCACCAAATAGCTCAGGGTCAAAATTACTTAAGTCGCCTACCCCAAAGGCAAATAGATGGTTCGTATTTGTTTCCTCGAGGGCATACAGACTAAAACATGTATTTTTTTCTCCTTTAAAAGAGGCAGCTTTTGAAGCATTTTTAAAATACTTTCCGACTGAATTAATATGGTTTTTAGAAGAACCCACAATTTTTAGAGATCTTTGTACAGGTACGACTGAACATTCTGATGATAACTCTATAGATTGAACAAATTTAATGCGCATTTGAGTGTTTCCTTGATGAGTAATTAAAAGATAGCAATATCTAGATTTTAAAATATAGTGAAGTTCTAGACTACGTAATAGAAGATTGTATGAAAGTCTATAATTAGGTTATTAAAAGTTAAGTAAATGATGCTTGTACAAAAATATATTGGCCAGCAAGTACTAAGGCCTTTCATCTTGTCACTGCTAGCCCTCACTACACTAGCCCTACTAACTCAAAGTTTACAAACAATCGATTTGATAACTAAAGATAATCAATCAGCTTCAACTTTTTTTTATATAACACTATTAGCTATGCCAAAATTAATAGCAATAATAATGCCCATCTCTTTATTTTTATCTGTACTTTATTCGTTAAATCGCATTGCAATGGACGGAGAACTAATAATAGCAAAAGCAGCTGGAATGAGTACTTGGGAAATATGTACTCCTATTGTTAGAATTAGCACTTTAACCATAATGCTACACTTACTAATCAATTTATTAATCCAACCTTTAGCTTTTGTTGAAATGAGAAAAGAGGTCTTCAAAGTTCGCACGGATATAGCCTCAAAAATGGTTTCATCAGGAGAGTTTATAAAGCTCGTTGAAGGGTTAACAATATATGCAGGTGATATTGGGGTAGACGGCTTTATTAACGATATACTAATCAATGATGCTCGTGATGTATCCAAAACCATAACGTATGTAGCAGAAAAGGGATTTATTTCTAAAAATAGTAAATTCACTAAACTCACTCTTACCTCAGGTAGCGCTCAAAGTTTGTTATCTAACGGCGAATTCAATATAGTCCAATTCGACAACTATCAATTAGACCTTACCGAAATAAAGTCGTTAGATGCAATACTTATAAAGAAACCGTCAGACCTCTACCTTCACCAGTTACTTGAACCGGACCCTGAGCAGTACATAAGTAGAAACAAAAGAAAAAAGTTTTTATCGGAGGGTAATAACCGCTTAGCATCACCTTTATACAATTTAGCTCTTACTTTGCTTGCAATATGCGCAATAATTAAAAGTAGACATCAAAGAATGGGGTATAGACTAAAAATATTTCTATGTGGAGTAGCAGGTTTCTCAATAAAAGTTATTGAATTTTTTATTAAGTCCGTATCTGAGAGTAATTCAGACCTAAATATTTTTCAATATGCAATTCCAATAACAATCTGTTTTTTATGTATCGTTTATATATTCGCAAAACGGTCATCCAATAGGACTAGACATATTCAAAAACAAAAAAATAATTCAGATACAATGTTGAGGTCCAAATGTTAGTCACAACATTAAACCGTTATTTAATAAAGAACACCCTTATAGGGCTACTTTTGTCTTTTACAGTAATTTCCAGTCTAATAATCTTAGTTGACTATGTAGAAGGAACAAGAAAATTTAGTACAAATTCAGATATAACATCAATTACAGTATTTATTTTTACCTTATTACGTACTCCTCAATTATTAGAAGAAACTCTACCATTCATAGTTCTTTTTGGCATCATGGGAACACTTCATAATTTTAATCAAAAAAATGAATTAATAGTTTTAAGGGCAGCAGGGCTTTCTGTTTGGAAGTTTTTATCCCCTATAATTATAATCTCTGGATTATTCGGCATCCTATGGTCAACATTTCTCAACCCTTTAGCATCGCACTCATCATCAACTCAGAGTGAGATTTTAAATAAACTAGGTTCAGAATTTGAAACAACAGACATCTGGCTGAGGGAAGGCTCACAGAAAAATAAAGTTATTATTCATGCGGAAAAATATAACGAAGCAACAAAAACAATTTTTGATGTGACCTATTTTATATTTGATATTGATACCGGCGATGAATTAAAATTTGTAAGTCGTATCGATGCTTCTAAGGCAATTCTATTAAAGTCTGGTTATTGGCAACTACATGATGTCAAGGAGATTGATACTCATGGATTGATAAAACAAAAAAACACAATGTCTTTCGCGACTACCGTTACCGATATAGATTTAATAAATTCAATGCATAAAAAAAACTTTCCCTCGTTTTGGGAAATAACAAATGAAATCCGTAAACGAGAGAATAATGGGTTTTCGATAGTTTTATTGGATATTAAGTATAATGAATTATTATCTCTACCGCTGATGTTAATTGCGATGTCTATTTTAGCAGCATGCGTAACCTTAAATCATAGTAGACAAGGAAATACAGCCAAGCTAATAGTTCTGGGAGTTCTCTTAGGTTTCGCCATATACATTTCAAATAA
>JABGVR010000255.1 GCA_018645985.1 Hellea sp.
ATACTCCTTTTGCACCCTTTAGCGATACATCATCAAGTAAAGGGTTGTTAATAGCGGCTTCAGCAGCCTCAATAGCCCTTCTATCACCAGTTGCCTCACCGGTTCCCATCATAGCCTTACCCATTTCATCCATAACAGTGCGGACATCATTGAAGTCTAAATTGATTAAACCAGGAACAACCATTAAATCTGTTACGCCTCTTACTCCACTATGCAAAACCTCATCTGCCATTGCGAACGCATCAGTCATAGTTGTCTGGTCAGTAGCAACTCTAAAAAGATTCTGATTCGGTATAGTTATCATTGTATCAACTGAACCATATAGATTTTCAATGCCTTGGTCCGCCAATTTCATTCGTCTAGTACCTTCGAACATGAAAGGCTTCGTTACTATACCGACTGTAAGTATACCTCTTTCACGTGCAGCACGAGCGATTACAGGAGCAGCTCCCGTACCAGTCCCGCCGCCCATACCAGCTGCAACAAACAACATATGAGCTCCCTCTAGGTGCTCCAGTATCTCATCTAAACTTTCCTCAGCAGATTGTTCCCCAATTTCAGGACGCATACCGGCACCCAAACCCTGAGTTATACCGCCACCCAACTGAACTTTTCTATCGGCTTTTGATAGAGCTAAAGCCTGAGCATCCGTATTAGCCACAACAAACTCTACCCCATCAAGGCCAGAGCCGATCATATTATTGACTGCATTTCCTCCTGCTCCGCCAACGCCTATAACGACGATGCGCGGTTTTAACTCTATAGTTCTTGGTAAAGATAATGAAATTGTCATAATGGCCCCGTAATTATGTGTGCAATTATACAATTAATGCTTTCTAATTATTAAATAGAGATTAACTTAATTGAATAATTTAGCCATTTATTAAAATTTAATTCATTTTTTTATATTTTTTTAACTCCAAGACGTTCTAGAAGTTTTCTTTTAGCCAATATAAGGCTTTACCGAGTGGGTTACCTATATATCTTTTTTTCCGGTATTTTTGACCTGATAAATCAGGCGGACCCGAAATAGCTTCACCCGCCTCATCGAAAGCATGTTTTAAAAGCCCCACAACAACTGAAAATTCTGGTTCTGAGGTAGCCTCGCTTAATCCCATCACTCCATGAGGAAGGCCAATCCTAACTTTCTTATTAAAAACATATTCGGCTAATTCCCTAACGCCGTTCAACTGAGACCCGCCACCGGTGAGAACTATTCGCCTAAAATTTACTTCTTGACCTGAATTCCAAATTTTTTCTTTTAATATTTCAAATGTTTCCTCCACGCGCGAACGAATAATAGAAGTTAAGAGTTCATGAGGGTGATATGACAATTCATCTTGTGCACCCATGGGCGGGCACGGGATCATAACACTGTCATCATCAGAGCCATGCAAGGCTGACCCATAAACGCGTTTAATTCTTTCAGCTGCCTCTAATGGTGTCGTCAAACCTCGAGCAATATCAAGAGTAACATTTTTTCCACCTATTGGTAATGCATCCACATTTATTAAGTTATTATCGTGAAATATTGATACCGTTGTAATACCCCCTCCCATGTCAATCAAAGCAACTCCTAAATCCCTTTCATCTGATGTAAGTACCCCAATCCCTGCAGCATATGGGGAAACCATTACAGTACTCATATTCAAGTGACTGCGCTCTACACAATGAGCAAGGTTCCTTAGCGGTCCTATGCCAGCTGTCACATAATGCATATCAACACCTAATCTGTTTCCAAACATACCTCTTGGATCTAGTATACCTCTTTCATCATCAACCGACCAATTAAGAGGGATTGCATGTAAAATAGTATTTTCAGGCTGCGATATCTCCGCAAGCGAATAATCTAATACTCTTTTACAGCTACCGTCGTTAACAATGCCAGTTGCAAATTCAGTTTGAACACTTAAGTTCTTGGATCGAATTGATTTAATAGATACATTCACATGAACTGATTGAACAGTAACGCTAGCTTTTTTTTCCGCATAAGCGACAGCGGATCTAATACCTTTTTCAGCTGCCTCCATATCGACAACAGCACCACATTTTAACCCGTGGCTTACTGAAATTCCCGAACCAATAATCTTTATACCCAAACTAGGTTCTCTTTGGCCAATTAGACAAGCAATCTTACTTGAACCAATATCAACAACGGCAATTGTATCTATATTTTTTGAATTACCTTTATTAAACATAAAAACTAACTGCTATCAGTTTGCTGATGAGAAAGTGACAGTCTATCTTTCAAACGCAAATCAATTATTCCTATTTTTAAATTTAATATGTCTCTTTCAGAATGCAATTCCTCCAGCATAGATAGAGAACCCTTTAAATCATGCTGAGAAAGAAGGACTCTAGTATTCCCTCCATTCATAACAATATCCCAACGATTCTCACTTACATAAATAAAGCTATCTATGCGAGCAGCTATACTTGGAAAGTCAAGCATTGTTTTATTTATTTTAACAGCATTAATGGCGGCATCTTTACCCACAAACAGATTTAAATTCGGGTTCTCGTTCAAACTAGCCCCTTCAATTACCTCACCTAAAACGTCGATAACCTCGACCTTTCCTTCATATTGCCACAGAGCAAATGGCTCTCTCTCTACAATCTGAATGACTACTTGGTCAGGCCACAAGCGCCGCACTAAAACACGCTTCACCCACGGCAGAGTTTCTATTTTTTTCTGCGTTTCATTAATTTTTACATCAAAAAGATAATCACCATTTTTAAAATCTAGGATTTTTCTTATATCTTCTTCGGGTACACGCCCTTTAGAAATTACATTTATTTTTGAAATTGAAAATCCTGAAGACATTAAACTATCGCGTTTAAGTTCTTGCGAATATTTTTTTATATCTGGTAAAAAACCTCCAATCCATAAACTAAAAAAAGTAATAATAATTAATGTGAATATTATCGAGGCACTTAACCGAATAAACCCAAGGCGCGAATAGCTAGCCAACCTTACTTGAGCTGATGCCCAGTTTCTTGCACCCTTGAGGTGCGGACTTGTCGATTTAAGTGATTTTCGACTACCTTGGCGGTTTGTCATCTTGGCCATGATGCATCCTCCACAATCCAGCGACAAAGTTTATCAAAAGAAATACCTATTTTTTCTGCCTGCTCTGGCGCTAATGAAGTGGGTGTCATTCCTGGTTGAGTGTTCAATTCCAACATAACTAGGTTATCAGCTTTACTTGAATTACTTTGTTTATCATCTTTGAATTTAAAATCAGACCGTGTAATTCCACGACAGCCAAGTACATTATGGGCTAACACCGCCCAAGTTAGGCACAAATCGCTTACCTCACTATCAATTAGTGCCGGTAGAATGTGTTTCGAGCCATCTTTCTTATACTTTGAGTTAAAATCGTACCAACTAGATCTCGGAACAACTTCCGTTACCCCAATAGCCCTTCCATCCATAACTGTAACGGTTAGCTCTCGACCAGGACAGAACTCTTCTATTAAAACCAAGTCACCCATTTCATCTTTATTTTTAAGATCTTTGATAGGCTCTTCGTCCCTTTCAACTATGAATATGTCCTTACTTGAGCCCTGCCCGTTTGGCTTAATTACATATGGAGGTGTCAGAGGGTGCTCTAATGAAACAATCTCTCTAGGTACCAACAAACCATAAGGTACATTTATTCCCATATCTCTAAAAAGCACTTTTGACCTATGTTTATCCATTGCTAGAGCAGAAGCCATTACTCCACTATGAGTATAGGGAGCCCCAAAAAGATCAAGAACTCCTTGCACTCTTCCATCCTCACCCCAATCTCCATGGAGTGCATTAAAAACAATATCAGGGTCAGCATTAGAAAGTTGCTCCCAAAGGTTAACAGAAACATCAATTTCAATAACATCGAAACCCTCATTTTTAAGAGAATGTGCACAGGCTTTACCACTCACAAGTGACACCTCGCGCTCTGATGAAAAACCCCCTTTAAGAACAGCCACTCGCATTAAAAGTTTCCTATTTTTTGAATTTCCCACTGCAACTCTACCCCAGAGTATTTCTTTACCTTAGAAACTATTTCATTTCCCAAGCACTCAAAATCAGCAGCCGTGGCTTCGCCCGTATTTATCATGAAATTGCAATGCTTTTGACTCATCTGAGCACCGCCGACTTTTAAACCTCTGCCACCAGCCGCATCAATTAACTCCCAAGCACTAAGCCCTTTAGACTTTTTTTTATCTGGGTTTTTAAATGTGGACCCTCCAGTTTTTTCTTTTATAGGCTGACTGATGTTCCGATTGTCGGAAATTTCTGATATCTTATCGTGAATTGAAGATATATCACCTGGAACTCCCTTAAATAGAGCTTCTGTGTAAATTAAATCATTTGAAGCGCCAGAATGTCTGTATGAATATTTGAGTTCATTTAAGTTTAGAACCATTCGGCGCCCCGATCTATCCAAAGCTACCGTACTCACCAGAACATCTTTTGTTTCGCTACCATAACAACCGGCATTCATTCTTAATGCTCCGCCTACCGTTCCTGGTATGCCTGCATAGAACTCTAAACCTGATATGCCGGATAAAGCTGCTTTTTTTGCTACTTTACTATCCAGAGCAGCTGCGCCAGCACGAACAAAAGACCCCTCTATACTAACATTGCTAAAACCACCTCCCAGCTTAATAACAACCCCTTTTACACCCGAGTCACCAACTAATAAGTTGGATGCAGCTCCAAGCACTGTCATGGGAATTTCATTGGAGGTAGATGATAAAAAGTGAGCTAAGTCGCTCTCATCTTTAGGCACAAAAAGCACTTCGGCTTCGCCGCCAACCCGCAACCAAGTATATTTCTTTAACGGCACATTAGCAACGAGCAAACCTCTGACTTCTGGAAGACTATCAATAAATGACATCAAGTAGCACCTTCATAAACCAAGTCAGATGCCCAGTAGGTAATATCACCAGCCCCTAAACAAACTATAATATCACCTTCGTTCACGGTTTTTTTTAAATTCGCTGTAAGGTTATCTTTTGTTATACAAACGGCATGTTTGTGACCATGAGCGATTATACTATCTACGAGACTCATGGAGTTAATGTTTTCAATTGGCTTTTCACCTGCAGGATATACTTCAGAAATATAAACAAAGTCTGCTTCGTTAAAACAAGTAGAAAAATCATTGAAAAGTTCTTTAAGTCTCGAAAACCTATGAGGCTGCATAACCGCGTGCACTCTACCATTTGATACCTGTCTGGCAGCTTGTAATACCGCTGATATTTCAACGGGATGGTGACCATAGTCATCTATTACACTTGCACCTTTAAAATTACCCAAATATGTGAATCTTCTTTTGACACCAGTAAAACTCTGAAGCCCGTTCCTAACCTGAGATTCTGATAACCCTAGCTCTCTTGAAACCACAATTGCAGATAGTGCATTTTGAACATTATGCCTCCCAGCCATTGGCAAAAATAACCGTTCCCATCTCTTTTCTTCTCCTTCAGAGTTTGTAAAGACAATATCAAAGAAAGAACCCATCGTACTTAATTCTAAGTTTTCAGCTCGTAGATCAGCTTGAGGATTGAACCCATAAGTTATAAACCTCCTATCAGTCACTCGACTGGCTAGCGCTTGAACTTCAGGGTCATCAATACAGAGGACTGCGAAACCATAAAAGGGTAAATTTTCTACAAATATATTAAAAGCATTACGCAATTTATCAAAACTACCATAATGCTCCAAATGTTCAGGGTCTATGTTTGTTACGACCGCTATTGTAGGGAACAATCGTAGAAATGACCCATCTGACTCATCCGCCTCAACAACCATCCAGTCACCCAATCCAAGTTTTGCATTTGAACCGTAAGCGTTGATTATACCACCATTTATTACTGTAGGGTCAAGTTTCCCACCCTCTAGAAGAGCAGATATCATAGTGGTTGTAGTAGTTTTTCCATGAGTACCACCAACAGCTACAGCCCATTTTAATTTCATTAATTCAGCAAGCATTTCAGCTCGCCTAACTATTGGTATAGACCTGAGTCTAGCTTCAACTAACTCAGCGTTATCGGCGGTGATTGCAGAACTTACCACAATGGCGCCCGCCCCATGCACCTGAGAGGACTTTTGACCCAAATAAATATTAGCCCCAAGCTTTTGGAGTCTTTTTGTTATTTCAGTTTCACGACTATCAGATCCCTGAACGATATAACCTAAATTTATCATTACTTCAGCAATGCCCGACATTCCTATACCACCTATACCAACAAAATGAATTGGTCCGGTACTAAAAGGAACCTTACTGGCGATTTGAGCATTTCCTAAATTTGAGTCAGCCATTAAAAATCCTTAGTTCTCAATTATTGAAATCACTAAATTAGTTAATTCGGATGCTGAATTTGGTCGCGACACCGATTTCGACTGTTCCGAAGCTTTTTTTAACCAGTTAGAATCATTCAACCTATTTTCAAGGATAGTCTTTATATTTTCAGGTGTAAATTCAGATTCTAATAGAATATCAGCTGCGTTTTTATTAACTAATGCATTAGCATTGAACCTTTGGTGATCATCCATAGCAATATCTAAAGGCACTAAAAGTGATGGAACCCCCATGGCTGAAATTTCAGAAATAGATGATGCACCAGCACGACTAACTACATAATGAGCGCTTGATAAATGAACTTCTATATCTGAAAAAAAAGTATCACATATTGCATCTACGCCAGCGTCATTATATGCATTCAGAGCTCTTACCTTACAATCGATTGTAGTTTGCTGCACAACCCTCAATTTTTTACGTATTTTTTCTGGAAGCAAGGCAATTGCTTCAGGCATTCTAATGCTAAAAATTTTTGCGCCAAGACTACCACCCACGATTAAAATATTAATTTTTTCTTTTGGGGTTTTATATGTTTTTGGTATTTGCTGTATTATTTTATCTCTCAATGGATTACCGGTACAAATGTGGTTGGCTTGTGGGGGGGTTTTTTGAAGCTCTTCAAAACCTGATGCAACGAATTTCGCTTTGGCAGCAAAAATACGATTAACTCTTCCAAGAACAGCATTTTGCTCATGAATTATTATAGGAACCCTCAGCAATTGCGCTGCAATTAAAATTGGAAACGAGGGATAGCCTCCAAAGCCAACAACTACATCTGGCTTCCACATTACCATAAGCTTTATGGATTGAAGTATTCCTTTAACTATTTTTAATCCAGAAAGAAAGAAATTTACTGGATTCCGCAGAGAAATACTAGAAGACGAAATTTTCAATATATTACTAGCAGGAATATTATTTGTATGTTGCAAACCTCGTTTATCAGTCGTGAAGGTAACTGAATACCCCACGGAAACCAAACATTCAGTTAAAGATTGAGCTGGAAAAATATGCCCGCCTGTGCCCCCTGCTGTTATTAATACTTTATTCCCCATAACCATAAGCCCCTGGGCGTTTACGAGTAAAAGATAAAATAAGTCCCGCAGCAAAACACAGAGCTAGCATAGATGACCCACCATATGAAATGAATGGCAATGTCATTCCTTTAGAAGGCATCATATTTAAATTAACAAACAAATTTATCAAAAGTTGGACCCCAATCATAGTTGCGAGACCTGCAACAGCTAACTGACTAAAATAATCATTTAACCTTACTGCATTGCGAAAACCTCTAAGGACAAAGCTACCTAATAATATTATTAGAAAAGTAGATATCAAATAACCAAACTCTTCAACAGTAACAGCAAAAATATAATCTGTGTGACCGTCTGGAAGACTGTATTTTATCGCACCCTCACCAGGCCCTCGGCCCAAAAAACCCCCGTTTGATATTGCCTCTATAGCCTTGTCTATCTGATAAGTATCTGACGTACTAGGACTTAAGAATTTCTCAATTCGAACTCGAAAATAGTTCAATTTTAAGTAAGCTAAAGAAACTAAACCCATTATAACTAAAACAAAAGTCATAGTACCCCTAATTGATATACCTCCAAAGAAACAAACGGCAGCAAAGCATACAGTAAGTAAAAATGCTTGCCCAACATCTGGCTGACCCAAAAGAAGAGAAATTATTAATAACCATATCAAAGTTACGATAAGACCTGCTTGAATACTATTATTGCTCTTTACAGATGAAAATATCCAAGCCGCAAAAACTATAAACGCTGGCTTAACGAATTCAGATGGCTGTAGACTTAAGGACCCTAATCTTATCCATCTATTAGCACCCTTAACTTCATAACCGATAAAAGGTAATGAAATTAATAAAAGCAATGCCCCTAGCAAGACTAAAACCCCTATTCTGCGAGCATTGTTATGTGATAAGCTTGATATAAAAAAAGCACCTGAAAGCCCAAGGGTTACAAACACCAATTGACGAAAGAAAAAATAAAATGGATCATCTAAACCCAAACGAGCACTAGCTGCAGGAGATGCCGCCAAACTAAGAATTAGCCCTGAAGCGATACTAAGCAAAAGCAAAGTCAATCCCAGCCGATCTATTGTACGCCACCATTCAGAAAAATATGATCGATTAGTTCTAGATGAAGTAAATTTTATTGATGATAACATATTAATATATGCTCACTTTATTTTCTTGTTGCGAGAATAAATTGATAATTTTATTTACATGGCTGCGAAAAGTATCGCCTCTGACTGCAAAATTTTCAAATTGATCAAAACTAGCGCAAGAAGGAGAAAGCATTACTACGGGATTAGGGAGTTCTGACTGAATTGCGTCACGAGTGGCACAAAGTATCGCTTTCTCTAAAGTCCCTGAAATTTTATGATTAACCTTGTATTTTGTTAAGGTTTTATGAAATTGAAGAGCTGACTCTCCAATTAGGTAAGACTTTGAAACATTCTTAAAATAGGGAATTAAAGGTTCAATACCATCTGATTTTGACATACCACCTAAAATCCAGAAAATATTTGAGTATGTACTCAACGCCTGCATTGCAGCGTCTGAATTAGTAGCTTTGCTATCATTTACAAACATTACAGCACTTGCAAACCCAAGCTTTTCCATTCTATGTGGCAATCCAGGAAACGATAAAATAG
>JABGVR010000256.1 GCA_018645985.1 Hellea sp.
AAGTATCTTTGACAAATCTGGCCAGGAACTTACACTTCATAAAAATATTTTATCAGTGCAATGGGGGAAATTATTGGTTAATTTAAACAACGCACTAAACACATTAGCAGGTATTCCTTTGAAATCATGCCTATCGCAGAGAGAATACCGAAAATCATTAGCTCTTGTTATTGAAGAGGCTCTATTAGTTATCAGATCGGCGGGTATAGAGCCCGCTAATTTTGGAGGGGCTCATCCTAGTAAAATGATTAAAATCCTGCGGCTGCCTAACTTACCTTATTCCCTTCTGATGAGAACAGTAGTCAAAATTGATGAAAAAGCGAGGTCTTCAATGCTTGATGATTTAGAATCGGGTAAAAATTCTGAGTTAGATTATTTGCAAGGTGAAATTATAAAACTTGCCAAAAAAAATAACCAAAAGGCAGCTTATAATATCCTAATATATAAAGCTGTTGAAAAAGCATTTAAAACGCATACTTCACCCAAACTTAAGGGTTCAGATATCTATGAAATGTTAACGAATCAGTAGAAATAATTCACATTAACGCTTTAAACGTGTGCGCTTAAAACCTGTTTTCAAGTGTTCACGTATAAATCCTAACGACAGGAAATAAAAAATGAAAATAAAACCCCTTATAACATTTATTTTAGGCGTGAGTTTTTTCACTTTGCAAGCTTGCTCCGGTAGTAATGATCAAGAAAATAAATATTTTTCAAAATCGGAAATTTCTACTATTTTAGAAGAGGTTATATCGCATCCAAGGCGTGAATTGGATATGCCAAGAGATGAGTTTCGTAATCCTAAAGAAACACTTGAATTTTTTGGAATTACTCCGGGCATGAAGGTTGGAGAAATTTGGCCTGGCTGGTACACCCAAATACTTGCACCATATCTAAACAAAATTGACGGAACTTATGTAGCAATTTTGCGTGACGGCCAGAGTGATAGAATACAATCAAGAAATAAAGACTTTATGGAAAAATATGGAAATAAAAAAGACTATGGTACCGTTGAGTTTAGTAAGTTTGGTTCAAAAACAATAGCACCAGCACAGGGTAATTTAGATATGCTTTTATCATTTAGGAATGTTCACAACTGGATGAGTCAAAGCTATGCCAAAGAGGCCTTCAGTCAATTTTATGAAAGTCTTAAGCCAGGTGGGATACTTGGAATAGTTGAACATCGCTTGCCTGAAGAAGCAACGCAAGATCCTACCGCAGGGTCGGGTTATGTTCAGGAAAGTTACATAAAGGATTTAGCCATGCAAGCAGGCTTCGAGTTCATAGCAGACTCTAATATAAATTCAAATCCGCTAGACACTGCCAATCACCCCTTCGGCGTCTGGACCTTAAAGCCACGTTCATATGTGCCAAATGAAGCCAGTAAAATCCCTGCTGACTTTGAAGCTGAGGCTTATGAGAGAATTGGAGAATCTGATCGGGCTACATTAAAATTTAAAAAACCGATAAAGACCATAAAATAATTCTGGCGCTTTTAATAATCACAGCCCATAAACCAGTAAGAGTATAATACAAAGGAACTAACCATGGAAAACTCAGATATTGCAATAAAAATGACTGAAGCACTAGTTAAAGCAGGTGGAACAGACAAATCAGTTAAATTCGACTTCGGAGATGATGGACAAGTATTTGCTTCAGGAACTGAGGCTACCACTGAAAATAATGAAGCAGACTGTACAATATCTGTATCTAAAGAAGATTTTATATCTTTAGCGGAAGGAAACCTCGACCCAATGATGGCTTTTATGTCAGGTAAGCTCAAGGTTGCAGGTGATATGTCAGTGGCGATGGGCCTCCAAACAATTTTTTCGAATATGTAATATTTAAAACGTAAAAGAGGAAGTTATCTTCCTTTACTTTATATGGATAATCTAACATCAAAATATGAGAAAGCTGACATAGTTCAGCCAGGGGGGTGCCCAATACCTGAAGCACTTAAGCCCCATATGCAGACCTTCTTTATAAAAAACAATCAAGTTCGTTTGAGGGTAATGCTCGCTAAAGCGCCAGATAAGTCGACTAGAGGGTCTATTATTTTTTCCCCCGGGCGCACTGAATTTATAGAGAAATATTTAGAAACCGCCGCAGATTTTATAGAGCGTGGGTTTAACGTGCTAATAGTTGACCCGCGTGGTCAAGGGCTTTCAGACAGACTTCTAGATGATAAAATAAAAAGCCACATAGAGGACTTCGGGGATTATGTTGATGATCTGGCTTATGCTGTCAAAGAGTTATCACCCTCACTTCCACAACCTCACGTCCTAATGGGACACTCAATGGGTGGAACTATAGTACTTCAATCCATTTTGCGTGGAGACATAAAACCCGCAGCTGTTATTTGCTCGGCTCCAATGCTAGGTTTATTTGATCTAGATACTTCAATTATGAAATTAGCCATTAAAGGGCTCTCAGCACTAGGGCTTAAAACAAAAAATTTACCTCTGCAGAGGCAACGTAATGGCTTACCTGTACCATTTAACATAAATAAATTAACATCGGACAAAGACAGGTATCGGCATTGGGCAGCTTACTTCCAAACATCTCCCCGTCTACGAGTTGGGCCCCCAACTTATGGATGGATTGTTCAAGCCCTTAAAGCAATGACATGGGTAAATTCAAATGCACGCCAACTTAAAACTCCATGTTTAATAGTGGCGGCAGGTGCAGATCCAATAGTTGACCCCTCTTCTAATGAAAATTTTGCCTCCCTGTCACAGTCTAATTATAGAGTTGTCCCTGGTGCACTGCATGAGCTCCTACTTGAAAGAGATATTTATCGTGATCAATTTCTTGATGCTTTCGACAGCTTTTTAAAAAAGTTCAAAATATAAGTTAAAGCCCAGCCTTTAGGGCATCTATTATTTTAGGTAATAAAAATGGATCCCCGACCGCTATAATACGGCCCCCATTTACAGCAGATCCCCCTTCCCAATTTGTAAGTTTACCTCCAGCACCTTCAATAACAGGTACTAATGCCCTTACATCGCATGGCTTCAGTAATGCTTCTATTACCACATCCATTCTACCAAGAGCGATCTGACCATAGGCATAGGCATCTAAGCCCAATCTTGAAAACCGAACAATTTTGCGAATATTGTTATATACTCTTAATTCAGACTCATTAAGCATCGCCAAAGGTTCTGTGCATCCCAAAATTGCTTTCGTTAAGTCACCTCCACAATTTCGCGAACTCAGCTTTTTTTCTCTACCTTCATGTATTAACCACGAATAATTAGGTGATCCAAAAAATTGCTTATCTTGGGCCGCCACATCAATTAAACCCAAAACAGGGTTATTTTTAAAGCTAACGGCGATAAGTGTGCTCCATACAGGTATCCCTGCAACAAACCCTCTGGTTCCATCGATTGGATCAAGAGTCCAAAGCCATTCATTACTGCCATGAATATCGCTCAACTCTTCTCCTTCTATGGAATCGTAAGGGAAAGCACTTAATATCAATTCTCTCATAACTCGCTCGGCTTCTATATCAGCTTCTGTTACTGGGTCGTAATTCCTGCCCTCAGCTTTATTAACTACAGCCATATCTTTTTTAAATAATGGCAACGTTATGCTTCTTGCCGCTTCAGCAAGCTTTCCAATTAAGCCTTGCCGTGCCGATAACTCGGATTGATCATACTTTAGCACTACTCAGGCTATCTTGGGGGCATTCGAGCGCCAGCATCTGTACGAATATATTCACCATTAATATAAGTGTGTTCACACATAAACTCAACTACTTGAGAGTATTCCGATGCATCGCCAAAGCGGTTGGGAAACTGAAGGTGCGCACGAAGCGCGTCTTTAACATTATCATTCATCTGACCATAGATTGGTGTCTCATAGAACCCTGGGAGAATTGTATTTACGCGTATCCCTTCTCGGGCCAAATCTCGGGCCATAGGCAGTGCCATAGCTAAGATACCGCCCTTTGATGCAGAATATGCTACTTGGCCAATTTGACCATCTTGGGCTGCAACAGAGGCCGTATTAATGACAACCCCTCTTTCTCCATCTGGCTCAATGGGATCAAGAGTCATCATCCCAGCTGCTGATTTAGAAGCACATAAGAATGAGCCAATCAAATTTATATTTATAATCCTAACATACCTATCGACATCGTGCGGGATAATCGCACCATTTTCTCGATTTCGAGAAACAGTTTTCTCTGCTCCGCCTATCCCGGCGCAATTAACAAGAATGCGTTCTTGGCCATTAACACTCCTGACAGCCTCAAAGCCTTGATCTACGCTTTCATTATCAGCTACATTAACTTTAACGAAAACACCTCCGATCTCAGAAGCTACTGCCTTACCTCTTTCATCGTTCATATCAAAAATTCCAACCTTAACACCTTTTGATGCGAGGCCTCTGGCAGTTGCTTCTCCAAGGCCCGATGCGCCTCCTGTAACAACTGCAACTTTTGAGGAGTCTAGTTTCATATTTTTCTCCGTTTTCCGATGACTATACAGAAGAGTTAAGATTAAGAACTTCTATTTTCAAGCCATTTCTTATATCGTTTAGTTTGCAGTGAGTTCTTTATCTGCTGAGCTATAACAGAAAGCAATGGTTTGGGCTTACGTAACGGAAAGCGCCCATCCCCCATTCGATAGAGATTCATTTTTGTCATTGCCATATTAGCAAGTCCTTTGAAAAGTGGATTTTTCCAATTAACTTCAGGTAAGGCCACCTCAAGGTTTTTTCCTTCTTTCCAATCATTAGGTATATTTGGGTTGTAGCCCATAGCTCGGGCTATTCCTATCATTTCAACATCACCACTTTTTAATGCGGACTCAACACTGCTCCGTTTTGTTACTCCCCCAGTTACCATCAAGGGCATATTTGCTGAAGCATTGATATC
This sequence comes from Hellea sp., assembly GCA_018645985.1. GTDB lineage: Bacteria > Pseudomonadota > Alphaproteobacteria > Caulobacterales > Maricaulaceae > Hellea. The sequence continues at coordinate 4,880 of JABGVR010000256.1, forward strand.
CTTTGCAAAATCCAAAAAGTACATTTCACGATCTTTTGTACTTTGAGCTCTACCGTCCTCTGCCATACCCATCATGGCTGCCGATTCATAACTTCCACCTGATATTTCTACAAAATCAACACTTTCACCGTTCAGCCACTCAACAACTTTTTTTGCATCTCCCACATCATATCCGCCTTTTTGAAAATCAGCTGAATTAAGCTTAACGGCTACCCCAAATTTTGGCTCAACACGAGCGCGAACTTCTCTGACTACTTCAAGTAAAAATTTCATTCTATTGTCAAGAGAGCCGCCCCATTCATCATCGCGCAAGTTGGTTAAAGGGGAAAGAAATTGTGCTATCAAATAACCATGTGCAGCATGGATTTGGACTCCATCAAAACCGCTAATTTCTGCTGCGTGCGCGGTATCGGCAAATTGCTTTATTATTCCTCTTATTTCATCAGAGGTTAAAGCTCTAGCGTGATCAAACATTTTCTCTGCCGGTCCTTCCATTTTAACTCGGGTAGCAGATGCTGATACAGGCTCGGTACCTTGCGTGGCATATATCTGTCTACCAGGATGGCTGATTTGCATGTAAACTTTAGCTCCCCGTGACTTAGCCGCTGAAGACCATGTTTCAAATCTTTCACGATTATCTTTTTCAGCTAAAGTCTTGTCGCCAAGGTATACTCCCCCTGGTCCAGTCATAGCTGTTGGTGAAACCATCACATTTCCAGTTAATATCAACCCGGCACCGCCATCGGCCCACTTTTGATATAAGTTCACTAATGTTGGTCCTGGTATTTGCCCCTTATCGGCCATATTTTCTTCCATTGCAGCCTTGCAAAGCCTATTCATTACTACTTGACCATTAGGAAGCGTAAGTGGTTTAAAAATATTAGACATATATTACTTCTTTATTATTTAAATTTCTTATCCGTTGCTTAATAGGGGTAGCAACAACTAATCAATTAATTATTTAAGCTTCAACAGCATTAACTCTTCTCATCGTCAAGTTTATTCTGCCTCCCTTTGGAACCAAATCACTTTCCCCGTAAAATACCTTCGTTATTGCATGATGGCATAGTCGCGACTCCCCTCCCATTACAATAACATCGCCTGAACATAACTTTAGTGGCAATGTTGGCCCCCCTCTTTTTAAGCCTCCAATCCTAAATATCGCAGGGTCTCCCAAAGAAACGGATACAACAGGCGCATTAAAATTATTTTCATCATTATCTACATGCATACCCATTTTAGATTTCGTTTCAGGTCTATACCAGTTTATAAGTGTTGCCTCAGGAGGATGCATAAAACCAGAAACCGCAAACCATAACCTTTCTAACGTAGCAGGTATAGTTGGCCAAGCTCGGCCAGTTTGCGGATGAAGCCTTTCATATCTATAACCATTTTGTTTATCAGTTACCCATCCTAATGGACCAAAATTACTCATGACTACAGAAAGAGGGTGGCCTGTGCGAGGCATAGTAGGCTGAAAAAAAGGAGCTTCAGCGATGGCTAATTTAACTTGAGTAATAAGCTCCTTCTGTTCTTCATAGTTAAAAAATTCTGGATAATGAACAAATCCAATAGGGAAATTAGGAGAAATTAAAGACATAGTTGACTTTATATGCTGGAGTTTGAATCTCCAACGTATATTTACAATTTATAATCATATTAAAATCAATGACTTAAGTTAATTATGTTTTAAAAAATAACTATTTTTAGAGCCATTGCCCTTGAAGCCAAGAAATTGGTTCCCATATCCATCACAACAGCCAAGCAATTAAGGTTTTGGCAGAAACATATTAACTAGTGGCTACAAATCAAAGCCCCAAAATGGAGAATTACAATGTCGAAAGTTATCGGTATTGACCTTGGAACAACCAACTCATGCGTTTCTGTAATGGATGGAGACAAAGCGAGAGTAATTGAAAATTCTGAGGGCGTGAGAACAACTCCTTCAGTCGTAGCCTTCACAGATGATGGAGAGCGGTTGATTGGACAAACAGCTCGCAGACAAGCAGTAACAAACCCAGACCACACATACTTTGCAGTGAAACGCCTAATAG
>JABGVR010000257.1 GCA_018645985.1 Hellea sp.
AACGACCCCGGCTGCAGACCCAATAATAAGCATACTTCCGCCGGTACCAGCTGCATATGCAATAAAATGCCATAATTCGTGATCCATAGGCTGAGAAAACATTCCAAGGGAAGCGGCTACTAATGGTACGTTATCAATAACTGCCGAACCAACTCCTAATAAAAGAACGACTAGATCTGACACTTCAGCGCCCGGCAATTCTGTCCCTAAAGCAGGGGTAGCGACTTTAAGCCAGTCAGCAAAGCCAAACAAAACCCCTAAGGATTCTAGGGCGGCTACTGCCATTAAAATTCCTAAGAAAAATAAGATACTTGGTAATTCAATTTTTGATAAAGAGTGATGTACAGGGCTGTGATGTACAGGGCCTTCATGGTTATCTTTGTCTAATTCTTTTATGCTAAATTTTGAGGAACTAAAAATTTCAGCAAATACCGCTACAACACCCAATGAAAGCATCATACCTACATATGGTGGAAGGTGCGTTACGACTTTAAATATCGGAACAAAAATAATAGCCGCTAAACCCAAGTAAAGCATAGTTCCACTAAAACGTCCAGCCGGCTTAGATTGTGTTGTGTCAATTTCAAGAGATCCTTTAAATGCAGGAAGAAATGATGCTACAACTGTAGGTACAACCATACACACTATAGAGGGGATCAATAAATACCCAAATAAATGTCCGGTACTTACTTTGTTAGCTATCCATAACATCGTTGTCGTTACATCTCCAATTGGAGAGAACGCACCTCCTGCGTTGGCAGCTATCACAATAAGTCCTGCAAACCATAAACGCATTTTACGGTCGTTAATTATTTTTTGCAATAATGATATTAAAACAATCGTAGCAGTAAGGTTGTCTATAATGGCTGATAAAACAAATGCTAAGGTGGCGAAAATCCATAGTAGCTTAGTTTTCTTTTTCGTTTTAATAAAGTTTTTAATAGTAGAAAAACCATTGAAATAAGCAATGATTTCAACTATGGTCATCGCTCCCAATAAAAACACAAGAATTTCAGCGGTCTTCCCTAAGTGATGTAGTAGAGTTTCTTCTAAAATATGCATTTTTTCGCTGTGATCAAATGCTTGAAAGTTATCAAGAAGAGCATGTTTACTAGAATCAAACCAGGTTTGAAAATCGTCGATCCCAAACGAAACTAAAGCCCAGCTAATAGCCATCATTACAAGGGCTGGAATTAATTTGTCGATTTTCAAAGTATGCTCTAATGTAATTGCTAAATAGCCTAACACAAATACAATGATGATAACTGCTTCCATTGTTGAAGTTTTATATTTTAAAACCATAATCTTTACTGACTATGGCTAGGTAACAAATATAAAAAACTAAATAATCATTATATAGATTTAATGTTAATTTTAGGTAAATAAACCCATCCGCTACTATGATCATGACTAGCCCCTGTTACACTACGGAGACAGTTCGGTAATTCTTTTAACCTAAGAACCCCTAAGAACCCAAAAATTAAGGCTTCTTTGAATTCTATAATTATAGGGTCAGCGGTAGTTATATCCTGTAAACTAAGACTTGAAATACGCTGTATCAGAAAGCTATTATACACCCCACCACCAGTATACAATCCCTTTGTCAAGTTGTTAGCTCTTAAAAGGTTTGTGATCTGAAAAGCACAATGTTCTACTACAGTCCTCAAGATCTGACCAACCTCAAGATCATAGCTGTCAATTAAAGGAAATATATGCTCTTTTACCCACTCTAAACCTAATGATTTGGGTGGGAGTGATGCATAAAAATCCAAAGCATTCAAGTCGTCAAGTAAGAGAAAACAAATAGCTCCCTTTGAAGCTATTTGGCCTTCAGAATCATATGGTAACCCCAGATCTTTTACATAGTGATTTAGAACAATATTAATTGGACAAATATCAAAAGCAATTCGTTTTTTACCTTGTTCAAAAGATATATTAGCAAAGCCTCCTAGATTAATACAATAATCATAGTCGGAAAACAGCAACGCATCGCCTATTGGAACTAACGGAGCCCCTTGGCCTCCAAAGTTTACATCTTGAGTTCGAAAATCACAAACAACAATTTGATTTAAATAAGTAGCTATGTCTGGAAGGTTCCCTATTTGAAGCGTTTTCCCTTGGTTAGGCTGATGAAAGACAGTGTGTCCATGGCTGCAAACCGCATCAAGTGGTGCTTTGGGGTTTTTTTTTATAAAGGTGGAAATTACTTCAGATAAAAACCGCGTATAATCATAGTTTAATTGTGCTAGCTTTATAGGACTTAATGTCATTGAAGCCT
>JABGVR010000258.1 GCA_018645985.1 Hellea sp.
AAAACTCTATAGGGCCGTAGCATATAAACTTATGGAAACAAAGAATAGTCCAGAAAATGTGTTAGAAGCTATTAATGCAGCTCAGAAAATAAAGCCAGAAGACCTCAAAATTCCTGAACTAAAAAGTGGAGATGTAGCAGTAAATGCATCAAAAGTGGCAGCTTATCCAGAGGTACGCAAAGAACTGTTAAAATTCCAGAAAGATTTCGCTAAAAAAGGTGGCATACTTGATGGTCGTGATATTGGAACTGTCATATGTCCAGATGCCGAAGTAAAACTATTTATAGATGCAAAAGCAGAGATAAGGGCACATCGTCGTCACCTTGAACTTACTGCTTATCAAGAGAGTATTTCTTTTGAAACTGTCCTTAAACAATTAATAGAGCGCGACACTAGGGATATGAACCGTAAAAATGCGCCCCTAAAAATAGCTACTACCGCTCATATAATAGATACCACAGACATGACAGAAAATGATGTTTTCGAAAATGCTAGAAAAATAATAGATTCAATTATATTGTAACGGTCCAATAAACAGTTACAATCACCTCTTGCACCCAACTTGCGCTTGGACTATAGGGCCGCTGTTGCAAAAGATTGTTTCCTTCATAAATTTGCACAATTAGTAGGCTTCGATTGGCGAGGCCAGACCGCAGGTTATATCCTGTAGGCCAGAAACAGAACTAAAAGGACTAAAATTATGAGCACAGCTCAAGATAAAATGAACCCCTCAACTGATGATTTCGCTTCAATGTTTGAAGCCTCTATTGAAACTAATTCGATGCAAGAGGGTAGCGTTATAAAAGGTCGTGTTACAGCGATTGAAAAAGATATAGTGGTTATAGATGTTGGCTTAAAAACAGAAGGCAGAGTTCCTCTGAGGGAATTTTATGTTCCAGGGCAAGCAGAAGAAGACAAGGTAAAAGCTGGTGACGAAATTGATATATATCTTGAGCTAATCGAAAATGCTCTAGGCAACGCAATACTGTCAAGGGATAAGGCTCGCCGTGAAGAGAGCTGGCTCAATATGACAAAATATCATGAAAGTGAAGAGCCTGTAACAGGTTCAATAGTAGGAAGAGTAAAAGGCGGGTTTACAGTTGAACTTGGCGGTATAAATGCATTTCTTCCTGGCTCACAAGTTGATATTCGTCCTGTAAGGGATGTTGGTCCACTAATGAACCAAGAACAACCATTTATGATTCTTAAAATGGACAGACAACGTGGAAACATAGTTGTATCTCGAAGGGCTATTCTTGAGGAAAGTCGCGCCGAACAGAGAGCTGAGCTTGTAGGCCAGTTAGCCGAGGGCGAAACTAGAGATGGTGTGGTCAAAAATATTACTGATTACGGAGCGTTCGTTGATTTAGGCGGAATAGATGGCCTCTTACACGTAACAGATATGAGCTGGCGCCGCGTAAGCCACCCGAGCCAAGTAATGGCTGTGGGTGATACAGTAACAGTCAAAATAGTTAGAATAAATCCAGACACTCAAAGAATTAGTTTGGGAATGAAACAACTTCACGAAGATCCATGGCTCGCTGCAGCAGCAAAATACACTGTTGGAACTAGACACTCAGGTAAAGTTACTAATATTGCCGATTATGGTGCATTTATCGAGCTTGAGGAAGGCGTTGAAGGACTAGTTCATGTTTCTGAAATGTCTTGGACAAAGAAAAATGTACACCCAGGAAAAATTGTATCCAGTTCACAAGAAGTTGATGTTGAAGTCTTAGAAGTCGATGAAGAAAAGCGCCGCATTTCACTTGGTATCAAGCAAGTACAAGACAACCCATGGGATAGCTTCATTGAACGCTTCCCAGCCGGTACCGTTATTAAAGGCGAAGTGCGTTCAGTTACAGAATTTGGACTATTTATTGGCCTTGATGGCGATATCGATGGAATGGCACACTTATCTGACCTCTCTTGGGATAAATCGGGTGAAGAAGCACTTAAGGACTACAAAAAAGGTGATACCGTAGAAGCCAAAATTCTTGAAGTTGACATAGAAAAAGAACGTATATCTTTAGGTGTAAAACAACTTATTAAAGATAGCGGACCTGCAGCAGCCCCTAAAGGAGCTTCAAAAGGCAAAACAGTAACCTGCACAATCACAAACGTTCAACAAGCAGGTCTTGATGTAACCTTTGGTGAAAACAGTGAAGTTACTGCCTTTATCCGGAAAACTGACTTATCTCGTGAAAGGTCAGAACAAAGACCTGAGCGCTTTGCAGTCGGTGACAAAATTGATGCGATGATCACGCGTGTTGTCAAAGGTCAATATTCTCTTTCAATTAAAGCACTGGAAATAGCAGAAGAAAAAGAAGCTGTAGAACAATACGGATCTGCGGACTCAGGTGCATCTCTTGGAGATATCCTAGGCGCTGCTTTAAAAGGCGACTGATTTAGAACCCAATTAAAACAAAAAGGCTCGGCCACTTTAACGGTAACCGAGCCTTTTTTTATGGGTTAATGACTAAAAGTTATTGACTCAGGTAACATATACTTGCTTTATTGTAGCATGCTTAAATCCGAACTCATAGATAGATTGCATATTGATAATCAACACCTCACTCGAACAGATACAGAGCGGGTAGTGGGGGTAATACTAGAAACCATTACGCAAACTCTCGAAAAAGGAGCCAGAGTAGAATTACGAGGCTTCGGGGCATTCTCTGTACGTCACCGTAAATCACGTTCTGGCCGCAATCCTAGAACCGGAGGAAATGTATTTGTTCCTCAAAAAAGTGTTCCTTTTTTCCGAACAGGAAAAGAACTTCGCACAAAATTAGATGCGACCAAAGATTAATTAGGGCTCTTGAGGAATTATTTAAGCGTATTTATCTCCTAGATAAACGCGTCTAACATCTTTATTGGACCTTATCTCATCTGGGGTACCCTCAAACAAAGCTTCTCCTTGGAATAATATTGATGCTCGGTCAACAATATCGAGAGTTTCTCTTACCCTATGATCCGTGATTAATATTCCTATCCCGCGTTTTTTTAAATATAAAACAAGCTCCGATATATCCGCTATTGCAATCGGGTCTATTCCAGTAAAAGGCTCATCGAGTAATATGAAGCTAGGCCTAGATGCGAGTGCCCTTGCAATCTCTACTCTACGTCTTTCACCCCCTGAAAGAGCGAGTGCAGGACTTTTTTTAATGTGACCTATATTTAGTTCATCTAGTAATGCTTCAACATTATCATCCCATTTTGATTTGTCATTTTCAGTTAGCTGAACAACAGCTTTAATATTTTCTTCAACAGTGAGACCTCTGAATATTGATTGCTCTTGAGGTAAGTACCCAACACCAAGCCGAGCACGTTGATACATCGGTAAATCAGTTATATTTTGGCCATCTAAGCTTATCATACCTCTATCAGCTTCTATGAGACCCATTATCATATAAAAGCTTGTAGTCTTACCAGCACCATTTGGGCCCATAAGCGCAACTACCTCGCCGCGTTGAACGGTTAATGTAATATCTTTAACAACTTCACGGCCACGATAAGCCTTACCTATATTATTCGCTGCCAGTCCAGTTGGTGGAGGTGTGAATTCACCCCCTAAGCCTACTTGTTTTTTATTAGCGCCGTTAACCATCATATCACCCTTATTCACGAATTAACTTCACTTCCATCGTCATTTGAATTTTTGAGAAGAATTTTCACTCGGCCTTCTGTTCCACAAATGCGCCCATTGCATGTGCCTATTACTTGAGCCTCTTCTTTTTTCAAGTCGTAAATAAGTGTATCCCCAGTCACAACATTCTCACCCTGAAGTAAAATTACATTACCTGTTACTGTGAATGTATCAGATGATTTTAAATAAACACCGTTATCTCCGCGAACTTCTTGCTCTGGTGTTATATAATAGAAGTTTCCGGTAGCCTCTATTCGTGAAATATCATCTGTATTAGAACCCTCATTTCCAGCTGAAATACCTCCAAAAATTTTCATTTTATCCGCTAATATTCTAGTTTCACCCTGACGAACATCAACTTGGCCACTTAGAATAGTAGTACCTGAAGAATTAATTATTAAATCAGCACTCGCTTCTGTTGGTAAGTTATTATCAGTTGAGAACTGAGCAAATACTTTTGATGGCACAAAACTCAGCAATAAAAACCCGCAAAAAAGCTTAAAAGTATTTTTCATTATTTTATCCTAGTTTCCAAATCTTATGGTTGGTCGACCCGAGCAGTCTCCACCCCTGCATTCTCCGGAGAACCTTATAGTCTCCGTTTCAATGTTATATACTAAACGATCTGTAGATGCAGTATTACCGCCGGGCTGCTTAACCTTAACATTTCCCAAAACAGTAATTGTACCCTTGTCACGCTCATAAACTCCTCTAGTTCCTTTTACATCATTTTGAGGGGTTGTGTAATGAAAGTTTCCAATCGCCTCAATACGGGAAATGGCACCTAATTTATCGTTTCCATCAGAAACTGTAGGATTACTGCGGAATATTGTCATTGTATCAGACTTTATCCTAGCTGGGCCTTGAACAACATCAACACTACCAACTAAAATAGTTGTATTTCCTTCATAGGTGGCTTTGTCAGACCTAAACCTTATAGGATCATTACCTCCAAATATCTGTGCGAAAGCATCAAATTGATAAAGCATTACTAAAAAAAATAAAATTGTAAGTCTCATCTGCCCTCTCCGATTGTATTAATCGCACTATCCTGTTCAATCGCTGCAGTAACTCCATTTTTAAATACAAATTGACTATAATTATTATTAATCTCAAATGCATTTCCTGTTACTTCACCAAAATTACCATTACATTCGATATATTCTTTGCCCTCAATACGCTTTTCTTTATTGAAAATACGGGCATGCGTGGTTGTACACTCATATCCATCATCAGTTTTCAGGCTAACGCCTGATTTTAAGTTTAATATTTTTTCTATATCATTAAAGGTTCCAGTTTCAGCATATAAAATTGATACTTCCGCTCCCTTTTCTCTTGTAAACTCAAGCACTGGTTTGATTAATGAAACAACATCCCGCTCTGTCATTTTACGGGTTGCCAGATCTGCTTTTAGGTAAAAGGGCAAGCCGTCATTTGTTCTACCACTATACCTAGGATTAATCATTTTTACTGCTTCAGTAGGATTATCTTCTATAAACGTAACAGTACCTTGTGTTGCAAATTCATAAACAAGAAAAATTGATAAGAATAAGCACAAACCTATTAACACCCTGCGCATCATTTTTATAAAAAGGGAGTGCTTGCGGGCGGATTCAAGAGTAAGTGTTCTCTTAGGCTCCCAAAGTCCAAGTGCCTCTCCTGCACTATGATCAGTATCTGATTTTGTGGTTGAATTCATGAGACTTTATAAAACAAGAAATTAAAAATTACGACAGAAATTTTTTACAGTTTTTATTACGAAAAAGTAATGTAAATTTCCAATATTTATTCTGAACGTCGCATTCTATGGCTGAAAATATCTACAGCTTCCCAACCTTTTAAATCAAGTTCACATCGAGCAGGTAGAAACTCAAAACAACTCCTTGCTAAATCTAACCTTCTTTCTCTTAACAAACGAGCAGTTAAAATGTTTCTTAATTGATGTAAGTATAACACATCAGAGGCTGCATAATCGAGTTGTGCCTGACTTAGCTCATCAGACGCCCAATCTGAACTTTGCTGTTGTTTTGAAAGATCAATATTTAATAACTCTTTTGTCAGATCTTTTAAACCGTGCCTATCTGTGTATGTTCGTACCAGCCCAGAGGCTATTTTCGTACAAAAAATAGGGTTCATATCAATACCCAAATCACGTTTGATTATTGCGATATCAAATCTAGCGAAATGAAAGATTTTTTCAATTTTAGGGTTGCTCAATAAATACTTTAAATTTGGAGCTTCATATTTTTCTCTGTCCATCTGAACTATGTGCGCATTCCCATCTCCTGATGATAGCTGGACCAAGCACAATTTATCCCTAAGAAGGGAGAGGCCTTGCGTTTCCGTATCAACTGCAACAGAAGTACCAAAATCGAGTCCTTTCGGAATATCCCCTTTATAAAATGTAACGGTCATATTATTTCCTTATTTTTTTCAGACTTACAGAAATGACTAGAAAATAACAATGCTTGTTTTTACTACAGCCAAATTACAGAATCGTCTCTATAGTGATGTATGGATTCTAAATCGAGTTTATTTAGGCTGACTTTCAAGTCTTAAACTAATCATATAAGAGATTATTAAAAAGTGGAAAATTTCTACAAAGACATTAAAAGCTTTAATGCAATTGATAAAAAAAGGGTAACCCTGATAAATGATCTCACAACGAACCCACTTTTTATTGAGTGGATACCAACACCAATAGGAAAAATGTTAGCAATCTGTGACGAGAAGCATCTTTATATGTTGGAATTTATTGCTAGAAAAAACATTCATAATGGGTTTGAAAGGCTATCGCAAAAATATAATCGACATATTATATCAGGTAGGACATCAATACCTAAAAGAATAGAAGATGAGTTAAAAC
>JABGVR010000046.1 GCA_018645985.1 Hellea sp.
GTGCTGAGTGGATAAAACAATTGAAGAAATTTCAGTAGGCACTCCATTTTTATACCTGACTGAAACTTGGGATTTAGCATCTGGCTCTAAACCCTCAATAGCATTTGAGTGCCGTGCCTCTGACAGTTTTTGAAGTATTCTGTGTGAATAATAAATGGGTGCAGGCATCAAGGCCCCTTTGACTTCGTTGCTAGCATAACCAAACATAATTCCTTGGTCTCCGGCTCCTTCATCCTTATGAGTGCCTTTTCCAAGGTCAACCCCGTCAGCTATATCAACTGACTGAGCATGCAATAAAATTTGAACATCAACATTTTCATGGTGAAATCCATCTTGTTCATAACCTATATCTTTTATCGCAGACCTAGTTACTGCCTCAACTTCTTTATTAGTAACACCTAGCCCCCTTGTTTCACCTGCAATTATAACCTTGTTGGTTGTAGTCAGGGTCTCAGCTGCAACTCTTACATCAGCAGGATCCATTCCTGCTTTAGTTGAAGAACGAAAATAAAGATCAACAATTTCATCAGATATTCTGTCCGCAACTTTATCAGGGTGTCCTTCTGAAACTGACTCAGATGTGAAATGGTAGGTGGCTCGTGACATTATTTAAACTTTCTTGGATATGAAGGTGCTAGTATCTATAATGCTCTGGCTTGTAAGGGCCTGATTGATTAACACCGATATAATCGGACTGCTCTTTAGACATTTTAGTGAGTTTAGCCCCAATTTTTTCAAGGTGAAGTCGCGCAACCTTTTCATCTAAATGCTTGGGCAACATATAAACCTTATTCTCATATCTATTATTATGCACCCAAAGCTCAATTTGGGCTAATACCTGATTAGTAAAGCTAGCAGACATCACAAAACTTGGATGCCCTGTTGCATTTCCGAGATTCAATAAACGACCTTCGGATAATAATATTAGCCTGTCTCCACCAGGAAAGGTAATCATGTCGACCTGGTCCTTTATGTTTGTCCACTTATGATTTTTAAGCGACGCAACTTGAATTTCATTATCAAAATGGCCGATATTACCCACAATTGCCATATCTTTCATTTCTCGCATGTGTTCGATTCTAATAACGTCTACATTACCAGTAGTCGTAATAAAAATATCAGCGTCTGATACTGCATCCTCAAGTGTGGTAACCTCATATCCATCCATTGCTGCCTGCAGGGCACATATCGGGTCAATTTCTGTTACCTTTACCCTTGCACCAGATCCCCTCAATGAAGCAGCAGACCCTTTCCCAACATCACCGTAACCACATACAACGGCGGTTTTTCCTGCCATCATAGTATCAGTAGCTCGCCTAATACCGTCAACTAATGACTCCTTGCAACCATATTTATTATCGAACTTTGATTTAGTAACAGAGTCATTAACATTTATAGCAGGAAATGGTAATTGCTGCTTTTCTACTAATTCGTACAACCTATGAACACCTGTTGTTGTCTCTTCGGAAACCCCTACAATTTTTTGACGTGTTTTTATAAACCACCCAGGCGATGATTTAATTCTTTTCCGTATTTGCGCGAAAATTGCTGCTTCTTCCTCAGATTTTGGTTCAGCATCTATTAAGTGAGTCTCGCCTTCTTCAACACGCGCACCAAGGAGAACGTAAAGAGTAGCATCGCCTCCATCATCAAGGATTATGTTAGGCCCACCTTCGAATAGGAAAGACTGGTCCAGGTAATCCCAATGCTCTTCCAAGCTCTGCCCCTTTATGGCGAACACTGGAACACCTGAAGCAGCAATTGCCGCCGCCGCATGGTCTTGCGTAGAAAAAATATTACATGATGCCCAACGAACCTCTGCCCCCAAAAATATTAATGTTTCAATAAGTACCGCAGTTTGGATTGTCATATGCAGAGAACCCACAATGCGCGCGCCTAAAAGAGGTTTTTCTTCTGAAAACTCACTTCTTAGCGCCATTAAACCAGGCATTTCAGTTTCAGCTATATCAATTTCTTTGCGGCCGTATTCCGCAAGTTTAATATCTTTAACAACATAATTAGCATTATTCATTTTTTTGTTATCCTTAAAAGGCACGGTTGTGGATTCTCCATATAGGTAATTTATTATAAAAAATACAACTTTTTATCGTGACCTTTTCGCTGAAATTTGCAAAACATTATAAAATGGGGAAACGTCCAAAAATATCTGTAATTATTGTTAACTATAACGGCGGAAGATGGTTAAATAATTCAATTGAGTCTGTGGCCAATCAAACATACTCCGGTTTTGAGTGCATAATCATCGATAATGGGTCAACAGATAATTCTTTAGAAAAAATTCCTAAATTGGATAATAGGTTTAAAGTAATAGAATTAAATAAAAATACAGGTTTTGCATATGCAAACAATTTTGCAGTAAAAAAATGTCAGGGCGATTGGATAGCATTACTAAATCCTGATGCTTTTGCATCTTCAGATTGGTTAAAAAAACTACTAGAAGCAACAGAGCTTTTTCCCGGCATTAAAATGGTAGGGAGCACTCAATATTTAGCTGGTAATAATAACAAATTTGATGGAATTGGGGATTTTTATCATATTAGTGGGTTAGCTTGGCGCGGAAAACATAACCAATCTTCAATTGGAAAAATACTAGAAGATCGGGAAGTATTTGGGCCATGTGCAGCTGCAGCTTTATATGAAAAAAAAGCATTTTTAGATATAGGAGGATTTGATGAAAAATACTTCTGTTACCATGAAGATGTAGATTTAGCTTTCCGGATGCGGTTAATAGGAGGCAAATGCATCCAAAAATCTGATGCTGTTGTATACCATGTAAGTAGCGGCATATCGGGAAAAGCTTCAGATTTTGCAGTTTATCATGGAACACGCAATAGGATATGGACGTTTGTTAAATGCATGCCAATTAGTGGTTTGTTATTATTTGGCATTGCGCATATTTTATTAAATTTTGCTTTTATATTTTGGTCGATATTTCGTAAGAATAGAATAAAACCTACATTGCGAGGTGTTTATGATGGGGTTAGAGGACTCCCGATAATATGGAAAGATAGAAAAACTATCCAACGTAAAGTGAACCTTATTGCTTTGTTAAAAATATTAACAATAAACCCCATAAAGCCTTTAATGAGGGGCGATGGCTCCATAAAGATTCAATTAGATTAAAAGGGGCACCTATACAACTTTAGTGATTTTAATAGCAGCGTGACAGCCTGCTTTTATAATATTTGATAGTAAATTATATGCCGGAGCTTCATGCGCTCCATTCTCAACAGCAATATCACGATGATGAAGTTCATCTTCTCTAAATTCTTTGAACAAATCTGATAAATCAGGTTCAATATCTTGAGTTTTCTCTGCTTGCTCACCATAGTGTTGCTCAATAACACTTTCAACAGCTTCTGTGCATGCATGTGCCGCTTTCTCACTTATCATTGCAGTGAGGACCCCTAAACCATAGCCCGCAAAATTCCACAATGGCATCAAAGCAGTTGGACGAACATTTTTCTCAATTAATAGTTTATCAAAAGCATCCAAGTGCTTTTGTTCTTCCTGTTCCATTTCAGATAATTTTGAAGCCGTAGAAGCAGTCTTAGGGTTATGCCTAAAAACAGCTTGCTGACCTCTATAGATTGCTACAGCCCCATATTCACCCGCATGGTCGACACGAAGCATCTTTGAAACATCATCTGATACATTACTCTTTGCTTTGTAACTCATTTTTCTAAATCCCGTCTTATCGCTAATGTAGCCATCAGCACTCCAGTTAACGATATCAGAGTGTTCCAAGCCGCCATAGACAAACCTAAAAAATGCCAAACCGCTTCACTACACGCTGGGGGCCTAATCATCCCATCCAGGCCTCTGAGTGGGTTATTGATATCAAAATCATAATTTTGGCTACCTGTAGAACATGTTTCAGGTCCATCCCACCAACTAAATTCTACACCAGTATGCCAAAATGCTAATATTGACGATACTACAAATGCAAATATCAGAAATATGTTCATAAAAGGGATATGGTAATTTTTATAACGACGCATCAGAAACATTAAAACAGCAATAAAAATTACAAGCATATGTGCGTAGCGCTGCCAGTAACACATGGTGCAGGGAAGGTAGCCAAATCCGTATTCTAAAATCCAAGCTGACACTAATGCGACGCCAGATAGAATTATGGCTAATTCTGGGATATATTTATTAACAACACTCATATAATAACACTTAAATGATAAAACCCCTACATTAACATGTGACGGATTAACTTATTAATACTAAATGTCTTAACTATCTATTGAATGTTATCAGTAAATGTTATTAACCCTCATCAAATATATAAACTTATTTATTACATCAAGAAACTACTAAAGTTGCAAAAAACACTAAGTCATATCGGAATAGAGTTACGCGATGCACGCATAGAACTCAATTTATCATTTTCTGATGTATCAGAAGATATAAAAATTCAAGCCAAGTTCTTAGAATCAATAGAGTGTCTAGATCTATATGAGTTACCATCAATTGCTTATGTCTTGGGGTATGTTAGGTCCTATGCCAACTTTCTAGGAATAGATGGAAATTACGCTGTTGATAGATTCAAGAATGAAAGCAAAAACGTTACCACCAGAAGCTTACAAAAATCAAAGCCTTTACATAAAGCTAAGGCCCTGAATAAATACTTCCTAGTCATTTGTTTTTCAGCCATCATCGTCCTATTTATTACTCTGCTCAATTCAAAATTATTCTCGTTGACTGCTAACTTTGGCTTTAATGGCGTAAATTCAGAAGCAGATTATATACTTTCACCATCTGAGTTAGAAAGTTATTTTCCTATATACTGGAAAAAGAATTTTAATGAATATTCAAACCCTGGAAGTATAATACTCGAAACAATTGCACCAACGTGGGTGGAAATTAAAAATATTAATGGAAAAGTAATTTTTTCAAAAGTTATGATAACCTCTGAAACTTGGAAGGGTGAAGCTAAAGATATTGAAGCTATCTCAGTGCGTGATGGGGGGGCTCTTAAAGTCAAAAAAGGTTTTCAAAAAAGTTATATTATAG
The DNA here is from genome assembly GCA_018645985.1 of Hellea sp. Classification (GTDB taxonomy): domain Bacteria; phylum Pseudomonadota; class Alphaproteobacteria; order Caulobacterales; family Maricaulaceae; genus Hellea. The sequence continues at coordinate 5,044 of JABGVR010000046.1, forward strand.
GTGAGCGAGGTGTAGCAATAATTGACTATAATCCCTTTAAATAATCAGTGCAATTTGTGTCCTAATATGCGAGAGATATTCATATGACCGCTGAAAAAAATAATATAAATTCAATTCGTCCTTGGCGTACTATAGAAAGAAGAAAATCTAGAAAAATTATGGTTGGCTCTGTTCCTGTTGGTGGGGACGCACCAATAGCTGTTCAGTCCATGACGAATACTATTACTCATAATATTCCAGAAACTTTAAAGCAAATTCATGAATTAGAGGCTGCAGGGGCAGATATTGTTCGCGTTTCAGTTCCGGATATTCCAAGCAGTGCTGCGATGAAAGAAATTTGTAATAATGTATCAGTACCAATTGTAGCTGATATTCACTTTCACTACAAACGTGGAATTGAGGCTGCTGACAATGGGGTTTCATGCTTAAGAATCAACCCAGGTAATATCGGAGGACAAAACCGCGTAAAAGAAATCGTGGCAGCAGCAAAAGCCAATAACTGCTCAATACGTATAGGGGTCAATGGAGGTAGCTTAGAAAAAGAACTATTAGAAAAATATGGAGAACCGTGTCCTGATGCTATGGTAGATAGTGCCCTTATGCATGCACAAATGCTCGAAGATGAAAACTTTGATAATTACAAGATTAGTGTCAAAGCTAGTGATATTTTTCTAACGATGGCTGCATATCAAAAACTTGCCGATTGTACAGACGCTCCTTTGCATCTCGGAGTTACAGAGGCGGGCGGTAAAAGGGTAGGTTCAGTAAAATCCTCAATCGGCATGGGAAGTTTATTATGGGTAGGAATAGGCGATACTATCAGAGTTTCTTTATCAGCTGATCCTGTCGAAGAAGTCAAAGTGGGCTTTGATATTCTTAAATCTTTAGGAATTCGATCCCGCGGAGTAAATATAATTTCGTGTCCATCCTGTGCAAGGCAGGGGTTCGATGTTATAAAAACAGTTCAAATTTTAGAAGACCGTCTTGCACATATTACCGAACCAATAAGTCTTTCAATTATAGGCTGCGTAGTAAATGGCCCTGGTGAAGCTTTGTTCACTGATATTGGGTTTACAGGCGGTATGGCGGGATATGGGATGATGTACGCATCTGGTATAAAAACAGGAAAAACTGATAATAGGGACATGATAGACGATATTGTCAGAAAAGTTGAAGAGCGAGCTAACTTAATCAAGAAATCTCAATAAGGTATTAGGTTATAATATGGAATATTTTTTTACATCTCCAATTTTAGCAATACTTTTTTTAATTCTATCTGTATTGTTCGTTAGTCGTGCTTATTATCTCGCAAAACCTAAAAAAAAAGAAAAGTCATCATTCGAAGAGGAAATACTGGGCCGTATTTCGCAATTATCTGAAGATAGTGCTAAACGAGAAGCACTATTCAGAGAGAGTCTCGATAAAAGACTTAATACAGTATCTGATCGTGTCGGAAAATCCATACAGGACACACAAGAACGTAATTCTAATAGTTTAAAGCAGCTCCACGAACGATTAGCTTTAATTGACCGAGCACAAAAAAATATTGAAACTTTATCGACTGAAGTTTCAGGTCTACAAAATCTTCTTTCAAACAAACAATCTCGCGGTGCATTTGGCGAAAAGCAAATGCAAGACTTGATTGAAAACTATTTGCCTAAAGCTTCATATTCATTCCAACATACTCTTTCTAATGGAAAGCGCGTTGATGCAATTATACACCTGCCCGGTGATCAGGATGATGTTGCTATTGATAGTAAGTTCCCAATGGAGTCTTGGAGGCGTTTAACTGATTCAGAAAATACTAGTGATGAGTTGCAGGCAGCCAAACAATTTTCTCGCGACGTAACAATACACATCAAGGATGTAGCCGAAAAATATTTAATTTCTGGAGAAACTCACGACGTAGCTATGTTGTTTTTGCCTAGTGAAGCAATATATGCTGAGTTGCACTCCAATTTCCCTAAAGTTATTGATAAAAGCTTCGAATTGAAAGTTATGATTGTATCACCGACAACTTTCATGGCAACATTACATACCATCCATGCGGTGATGAGGGATGCGGCAATGCAGGAACAAGCGCATATTATTCAGAAAGAAGTGGGTTTACTAAGCAAAGACATTAATCGTCTGGACGAAAGGGTAGAAAATCTACAAAAGCATTTCAATGCGTCAACAGAAGATATAAAAAAAATAAGGATTAGTACCGAAAAAATAACTAAGAGAGCAGATAAAATAGAAAATGTGGATGTTAATTTAAGAGATAACTTGGACCCAGATATTGAAAAAGGAAGTCTTCCCAATTTAAAATAATTAACTAGTAATATTTAATATTATAATATTCTTCGACTATTCATAGCGGCAGCTATAGTCCCATCATCAAGATAATCTAACTCACCTCCAACAGGCACACCGTGTGCCAATCTTGATACAATTACTTCGTTATTAGCAAGATGATCGGTTATGTAATGAGCAGTAGTTTGGCCATCAATGGTCGCACTCATCGCCAAAACAACTTCTTTCACAGGATCGGCGACTGCCCTAGAAATCAAATCAGAAATATTCAAATCTTCAGGCCTAATTCCATCTAAAGCAGATAATGTTCCACCTAAAACATGGTATTGTCCCCGAAACGCTCCTGCGCGCTCCATAGCCCAAAGGTCACTTACTTCTTGAACAACACATATAATTGTTTTGTCTCTTGATAGAGAAGAACAGATATAGCAGGGATCGTTAACGTCAACATTACCACATTTACCACAGGTAGATATTCTATCAACTGCTTGAGTCATAGCACTAGCTAAAGGTCGCATTAAAGCTTCTCGTTTCTTAACTAGGTCTAGTGTAGCCCTGCGAGCCGATCGGGGGCCTAATCCCGATAGTTTTGACAATAACTTTATCAATTGTTCAATTTCAGGACTGACATTTGAAGGCATTTAATTAACCTTTAGGTGATTCTCACTATGCTAGACAATAAGACACTAAAACTTAAGAGAAATATTTAACATTCTTGATATTTAATTAATTTCTAATAGCCGATGGCGGCAGACTTGGCTCCACGAGGGTCTGCAGAACCATTTAAAAATTTTCCCTTTTGCCCTACAGAGTTTACTCGCCCAAGGATATCATAATTATAGTTTCCATTTTCATCCAGTAAGAATTTATGTCCCATTTCATTAAGTTCATTCAAAGTATGAACAGATATGCCTTTTTCAATATTAACGACGTCAGGTAACCACTGATGGTGTAAACGCGGCTGATTAACAGCTTCGAAAAGATCCATATTCCATTCGATTACATTCAACACCATCTGTAAAACTGATGTAATTATTCGTGACCCCCCAGGGCTACCTGTGACCAACACAACCTTATTATCTTTTTTTACAATCATAGGCGTCATAGATGACAATGGCCGTTTTGCAGGGACAATTTTATTTGCTTCACCGCCGATCAAACCGTAACCGTTGGGTGAGCCTGGCTTAGATGAAAAGTCATCCATTTCATTATTCAATAAAAATCCAGCACCATCAACGCTATAGCCACTGCCATAGGAAAAATTTAAAGTATAAGTCACTGAGACTGCATTTCCATTTTTATCTATTATTGAATAGTGAGTGGTATTCATACTTTCTCTTGGCATTTGAGAGCCTGGTCTAATGGTTTCGGATAAGGTAGCCGCTCCTAAATCAATGCTAGCTCTTAATGCATCAGCATAAACTGATGAAGTAAGCGATTTCACAGGAACATCCACAAAGTCAGGATCCCCTAAGTACTTAGATCTATCAGCATAAGCACGTCTCATTGCCTCAATCATTTTATGCAAATATGAAGCTGAATTATGGCCATCACTTTTTAAATCGTACCCACTTAAAATATTTAACATTTGTATTATATGCACACCCCCTGAGGAAGGAGGCGACATGGCATAAAGTTCATAACCTTTGTAATTTCCAATAATAGGTTTTCGGGTCACTACTTTGTAATTTTTTAAATCTTTGTGCGTAATTAAGCCTCCACCTGATTTCATTTCAGCTACAATTAAGTCAGCAGTTTCGCCAGAATAAAAGTCCTGAGAGCCTAACTTAGCTATGCGTTTCAGCGTTTTAGCTAAATCAGGTTGCTTAAAAACTTGGCCTTTTTGATGATTTAAAAAATACTCTATTGAACTTTTATCAATAGATAATTCGTTCCTATGATAATTTAAACTTTCAGCCAAATGGGTACTCATGATAAAACCATTTTGTGCTAGTTCTATTGCTGGCTGCATTACCATTTCACGTGACATAGTACCGTACTCCTCCAAAGCATGGAGTAGGCCCATCACAGTACCGGGAACACCTGATGATAATCTGGAATACTGAGCGCTGTTTGTATCAACCTCCCCTTCTGTATTAAGGTACATATCCTTAGTTGCTGCTGAAGGAGCCGTTTCACGGAAATCTAAAGAAAGAACATTTTTTTCTTCCGCCAAACTTACTAGCATGAAGCCCCCGCCGCCTAGGTTTCCAGCTTGTGGATGAGTAACAGCTAACGCGAAACCAGTTGCGACAGCAGCATCTACGGCATTACCCCCCTTGATTAATATATTTCTACCAACCTCAGAGGCAATAAAATCTTGTGAAGAAACCATTCCATTTTTGGCAATAACTAATTTATCTGAACCATTGTTATCAGCATACTGATTAACCCAATTTAACTCATTGGAAAGTGAGGTTGAGAAAAAACCCATTAGTGTAATAAGGATTATAAAATTTATGAAAGCTTTAAACAAAAAATTACCCTCAAGATATTACAGAATCTTGGGCAAGCTGAGTAATAGATTTATAATCAAGCTTTCCTGTCCCAAGAATAGGAATCGATTGAGCAGATATAATTTTTTTCGGGACTGATAACTCAGGTACGCCGTGCGCTTGCGCCCAACGAAGTAATTCGCTTCGTTTTGCTTTGGGATTATCAGTTACCAGAACTATTTGTTCGCCTTTCCTAAGGTCAGGAAGAATCGCAGCTGCATGCATAAATTCTGGCCATACTGCTGAAGCACAATTCTCAACCACTGTAAGAGAAACCATCTCTCCTCCGATTTTTGCGAATCTTTTAAGCCTTCCACGAATTACATAATGGCCGTCTTCGTTAATCGAAACAATGTCGCCCGTATCATACCACCCATCAACTAAAGGCTTTCCAATACCTGGATTAGTACTTGTAATATAACCTTTCATAATATTTGGCCCTCGTACCCATAGCTTTCCAGCACCCTCAAGTCCTTCAACTGGCTCAAGCCATGCCTCTATTCCCGGAAGCATTTTTCCAATTGTACCAGAATGAATATCACCTGGTTGGTTAGCTGCAAGCACAGGGGCACACTCTGTAACACCGTACCCCTCCAGAACTTGCATATCAAACTTTTCTCCCGCTACTTTTCGGGTTTCTTCACGAACTTTTTCTGCCCCGCACACAGTAATTCTTAATGAGGCTAGACCGCCATCAGCGCTCGATCTCATATATTGATTTAAGAAAGTATCGGTAGCAAAAAGTATCGTTGATTTTGTTGAAGCTATTCGTTGAGCTATAGTCTTTATTTGCAGAGGTGATGGATGCAATACAACTTTCCGACCACTAAAAATAGGCCAGAGAGTTCCAGCAGTAAGGCCATAACAATGAAAAGTTGGTAGGGGGTTAAAAAATATGTCAGTTGCTTCAAGTTCAACGTGCTGCTCTATTTGTTCAATATTAGCTAATACGTTCGAATGTGATAGCACCACTCCCTTAGGATTTCCCTCTGTGCCTGATGTAAATAAAACTACAGCCTTATCATCGGGTGAAGGTTTAGGGGAGAAGATGAATGGGAAGATGGGTCCGAATACTGCACTTAACTTGCTAAAAATGCTTAATTCTCTCTGAAGGTCTTCAAGATAAACTACTTTTGCTACAGATGAGAGCTCACTTATTAAGTCAGACATATCAGCAATTTCAACGAATTTATGGGCCGTCAAAACAATAGGTATTGGGCCCGTAGCCACAGCATCTTTTAAATTTCTAATGCCAGAAGTAAAGTTTAACATAGCTGGAGTTCTTCCTGCCGCATGAATGGCTAAAAAAGATATCGCGGCACCAGCACCAGTAGGAAGCAATATTCCAATATTATCATTATCTTTAGAAAGTCTTCTCAACGGTAGTCCGAGTGCAAAAGAAGCACGCCTTAAGTCAGAATAACTTAGCTTTCTTCCGTCACCATCGACGACTATTTCTGTATTTGGCCCATTTAATCTAGCTGCATCTAAGAATGCATCGAAAAGCCCGCGTTGGGTACGGCTTTTACCCAGACTTGATAATTCTTCGGATTTTAATACATCACTCTTCATGAAGTCCCTTTTACTTCTTTTTGTTAAGGAGAAAATCTAATTTAATTTTAACTTATAAAGATAAGTTCATACCTGGCGGAATTGGTATATCGCCCATAGCACTTTTCATTATCGAAGCCTGCGCCTGGTCTAATTTTGACTTGGCATCTTGATATGCAGCAATAATTAAGTCTTCAGCCATTTCGATATCCGCTTTTTGGTCTGAGCCAAAAAGAGAAGGGTCGATGCTTAAAGACTTTATATTGCCTCCCCCAACTAATTCAACATGAACCAATCCGCCTCCAGACTCTCCCTTAACTATTACATCCGAGACTTTCTCTTGTGCTGCCGCTACTTTTTTTTGCATCTCTTTTGCCTGCTTCATAAGGCCCATCAAATCTTTCATTCTTGTTCTCCAAAATTCCCTTTGATAACATTATTTCGTACAGGCTCATCCTTAGAGTTATAAATTTTTATCAACTTTGCCTCCTTAATCAATGAATGCATAAAAATCGGATGCGATTTATCTTTTTCATCTTGCGCAATTTGGGATAATTTTTCTAAGTCCTTTAGCGTAGAGCCCCCACCATCCATTTCAGGAGAAACCACCCATAAATCTCCTGTTAGGTTTTTTAACGCAGTTACAATACTGCCAGATAAGTCCTGAGGTGCACCCTCAGAGGGTTGATATAAAATCATACCTTGTTTGACCTTTATGGGCTTCACATACCTTTTAATATCTGATTTTAAGATTATGTCAGAGTCTGGCAATGCCTCAACAATCTCTTCTAGCGTGTTGAGGGCTAACATTGTATTTTTAAGAGTAGAAATTTCTTTTACAGCCCCAGTATTTAAAACCCTTTCAGTTGCTGAATGATGATTGGGATGTCCTGCATTGACCGAGTTTCCAGATGCCAATGATTGATCTATTTTTCCTTTAGCGGTACTCTGAGTACTCATCTCTTTGATTATTTTTGTTGCCAGTTCTGGCGGGGGAAGTAGTCCTGCCGTAGATAACTTTAATAAAACCATTTCAGCTGCCGCTATTGGTAGAGGGGCAACCCTCACCTCATCATATGATTTTATCAAAATTTGCCAAATTCTAGTTAACTGACCAACTGTCAATTTTTTAGAAATTTCTTGTAATAAACCCGCCTGATCTGAAGCCATATCGGATAGGGCTTCAGCGCCAAGTACTTTGGCCCTGCTAACCTCATGACAGACATCTAACAAGTCTTTCATCATTATAATTGCATCAGCGCCATCATCGTATAATTTCCTTATTAAAATCAACGCTGCCTTAATGCTCCCTAGAGCAGCCAGTTCGAATAATTCAATAGTTCTGGCTTTATTAGCCAAACCCAACATTACTCTAATATTTTCTGCAGAGACCATCGATCCTTCCATATCTGCCTGGACTATGGCTTGATCCAAAAGAGATAAACTATCACGAACAGAACCTTCAGCTGCTCTGGAGATAAGCGATAGCCCTTCGTCAGCAATATTGGCTTTCTCTTTTTTACAAATACCAGAAAGATGAGTTTTTATTTCCTCAGATGCAACTCGCCTGAGGTCAAAACGTTGACAACGCGATAAAACAGTTATGGGCACTTTTCGAATTTCAGTAGTGGCAAAAATAAATTTAGCGTGATCTGGGGGTTCTTCTAGGGTTTTGAGCAGGGCATTAAATGCACCTGTGGACAACATGTGCACCTCATCAATTATGTATACCTTATAACGAGCAGAAGCAGGCGCATAACGAACCCCATCCAAAAGTTCTCTCATATTTTCGACACCCGTCCTTGATGCAGCATCTATCTCTAATACATCCATATGAGATGAATTCATGATTAAGTCACAGTGCTTGCCTGAGGTCGTCAAATTAACTGAGGGGCCTTCGACACTATCACTCTCATAATTTAATGCCCTAGCAAGCAATCTGGCTGTTGTTGTCTTTCCTATTCCCCTTACACCCGTAAGCATAAAAGCATGAGCTACACGCGAGACTTCAAAAGCGTTTCTTAATGTAGTAACCATGGCCTCTTGACCAATCATATCCTCAAATGTTCTAGGGCGGTATTTTCGAGCTAGAACCTTATATGTTTTATTCGCATTTACACTCATACATAACCTATACAGATATTTGATGTCTTTAGCAAAGAAATGAAGTTAAATTGTTTTAACTTTATTTAAAGTAATAAATAAATATAATTGACCAATGGAAACAAAGCTAGAACTCGGTAAAAAGATATTATGCTAACAAGGGTGATTTATTTTTTTATTTTTTTATGTGGGGCCACGGGGCTGGCACAGGCTGACAATAATGAACTTAACAAAAATAATTATTCTCAAAAAATTTCAACTTCAAATAATTTACAAATAGTGGTTCCAAAAAATAGAGAAGAAAATTTTCAAATTTGGAAACTAGAATTTATACAAAAAGCAATTAAAATGGGGTTTTCAAAAGATCTTACAGAGACTTTTATTTTGCCAGCAGTAATCGAAGAAAAAGCGCTTGAAAGGGACAAACAACAACCAGAATTTAACACTCCTATATGGTCGTACCTTGATCGAGCAGGAAACCCTAACCGACTAAAAAACGGTATTGAAAAATTACGTGAAAATGAAATCTTGTTAAATAAAATTGAAGATAAGTACAAAGTTTCCAGACATGTTTTAGTGGCAATATGGGGACTCGAAAGTGCATTTGGAGAAATTATGGGAAATTATAATCCTGTAAACTCGCTATCCACTTTCGCTTTTGAAGGAAGAAGAAGCAAATTTGGAGAACAACAATTGCTTGCACTGTTAAGCTTATTGCGTGACGGATATGTGCAGGAAAACCAATTAATGAGCTCATGGGCCGGGGCAATGGGTATGATGCAATTCATTCCAACGACATTTAGGGATTATGCTATTGATTTTGATAATGACGGCAACAAAGACTTATGGAATAATAAATCAGACGCACTAAGTTCAGCAGCACATTATTTATCAAGGCACGGGTGGCAGTGGGAAGAACCAGTTGTAATAGAAGTAAACACCAAACAAGGCTTCGATTTTAGTGTTGCTGAAAACTCACAAAAAACTGTAAATGAATGGTTGGGTTTAGGTGTTACCCAAGCGAAGGGTCAAGACAATCTCGAAATTCATAAAAATTTAAAAGCCAAACTTATTGTTCCAAGTGGCCACAGAGGTCCAAAAATACTTGTATTCAAAAATTTTGATGTAATAAAAAAATACAACAACTCAACAAGTTATGCACTAGCTGTTATTTCACTTGCAAATTCTTTTAATGAAAAAGCAACAATTACAGCAGAATGGCCGCGATCTGATAAACCCCTATCATTAGCTGAGAGAACGTCTGCTCAGAAAAAGCTAAAAGAATTAGGTTACAAACTCGGTGAAGTAGACGGGGTTATCGGGCCAAATAGCAGGAGAGCCATTCAGCAATGGCAAAAAGACGTAAATATGCCAGAAGACGGGTACCTAGAGAAAAACATTTTAGATATTCTATTAAAATAACAAGCCATTTATGAATGACTCTCTTCTTAATCTACTCCAACGGCTTCGGTTAACGAACTAAAGCCATCAGCTTTTAATCTTAATAATAAATCGGCATTAATTGAATTTACTAACCCAGGCCCTTCATACACTAAGGCTGAGTATATCTGAACTGCGCTTGCTCCAGCTCTTATTTTTTCATAAGCTTGCAGGCCATTACTAACTCCTCCAACACCAATAAGGTCAATTTTTCCTTTTGCGGCTGCATAAAACTGTCTTAAAATTTCCGTTGATGATTCAAAAAGTGGTTGACCTGACAGTCCACCCTTTTCAATTTTATATCTACTTTTTAATGATGTAGGACGCGCTATTGTAGTGTTCGAAACAATTAAAGCATTTATTCCATAAGATCTTGATTGTTCGACAATACGTTCGATCTCCCCTAACCCAAGGTCTGGAGCCACCTTAAGGAATATTGGAAAGGAAGGCTTATCGCCAGTAAGTTCAGCCCTCACTTCAGAGACACGGCCTAATAATTCGTCCATGGCATTTTCATTTTGAAGGTCTCTCAAACCAGGTGTGTTGGGTGAACTTATATTGATTGTAAAATAATCAGAAAGACCCCACAGAGCTTTCAGTCCAACTGCGTAATCTTCGACACGGTTTTTACTATTTTTATTTGCTCCTAAATTAGCCCCAACAAGACCATTTTTCAATTTTCTTTTTTCTAAATTATTCTTAAATTTATCCAAGCCCGCATTATTAAAGCCCATTCGGTTAACAACAGCTTTATCTTCAACTAATCTAAAAAGTCTAGGTTTTGGGTTTCCTAATTGAGGTAAAGGAGTAACAGTACCACACTCCACAAAACCAAATCCTGCAGCAAGCATTGGTGTTGAAACTTCGCAGTCCTTATCAAATCCAGCAGCTAACCCCACTGGGTTAGGCAGGCTTAAGCCTCCAACATTAACCTCTAGGCCTGAAGGAGTTGAGGTGTTAGATTTTGGCCCTAAACCTTTACCTAAGGCCTTTATTGTTAATTTATGAGCATTTTCAGCAGGAAGCTTTCGTAGTAAAATAGTTCCTAGTTCATGCAAAATAGACATACTTAATCCGTTCCAATAATACTCAAATCATAAGCACCTTTATCATCGGGTGACAAGGTCCAGTAATTAATAATAGAGCTTAATTCTAAATTACCATACAAATGCGGAAATTTATTTCCCCCTCTAGAGAACTCATATTTTAATAGTTCAGAGTTTTTTTCAGCATCAACCTCTGCTACCACTATACTGTCTTGACCGTGAAAGTGTTTGGATAAGGTCTCGGCTAATTGGATAGATGTTGACAAGTGAATAAAGCCATCTCGTTTATCATCTACGCTTCCAGAAAAACAGCGATTAGCTAGCATCTCATTCCATTCAATTTGTAAAAATATTTTATAAATTTTGTTATTGCTCATACGAGACCCATAGAGTGATTTGCACAACAATAAAGCATTTATAAAATAATCCTGCACAGAAAACATACCATTATAAATTTAAATCTACCAAAAATAATTTACACCTGACAGATGCCCTTGAACGTTGGCAATTACTTTATCAGTTATAAATTATGAAGGGAATTCTTATGCGTTTATTCAAATTAATCTCTGGTGGAGCGGCTATTGCAATTAGCCTACCCACCTTAGCTTGGGGACAAGATGCCCCTACCTTAGAGAGCCTAGCCGCAAATGATGCGTTTGTTTTTAATACACTCCTATTTTTACTTGGCGGGTTTCTTGTGATGTGGATGGCAGCAGGATTTGCTATGCTCGAGTCTGGCTTTGTCCGAACAAAAAATGTTTCGATGCAGTGCCTTAAAAACATTAGCCTGTACTCAGTAGCAGGATTAATGTTTTGGGTATTAGGGTATCAATTGATGTATGGCGGAGGAGATTATTTTGGTAAATTTGCAGTAATGAGCTTTGCTTCAGAAGACGTTGCAACAGGTTACTCTTCATACTCGGACTGGTTTTTTCAAATGGTTTTTTGTGCAACAACAGCATCGATAGTATCTGGTACCGTTGCAGAAAGAATAAAATTCTGGCCGTTCATAATATTCACAGTTTTCTTAACTGGGCTAATTTATCCAATAGTTGGATCATGGGAATGGGGCGGAGGATTTCTTGATAGCAAATTTGGTTTCTCTGACTTTGCTGGGTCAACTCTCGTTCATTCAACCGGAGGTTGGGCCGCACTGATAGGGGCAATTATATTAGGAGCTCGTAAAGGTAAATATAGCGAAGACGGAACAGTAAACCCCATACCAGGGTCAAATATGCCGTTAGCTACTCTAGGCGTTTTCATACTATGGCTTGGCTGGTTTGGCTTTAATTGCGCATCACAACTTGCCATGGGAACAATAACTGACGCAGATGCAATAGCCAAAATATTTGTAAATACCAATATGGCAGCTGTTGCCGGAGTTATTACAGCAGTTATATACACGCAATTACGCTATAAAAAAATTGACCTCACAATGGCATTAAACGGAGCGCTAGCAGGACTGGTAGCAATTACTGCTGAACCGCTAACGCCTTCTGTTCCAACGGCTCTTCTAATTGGGTCCATAGGTTCTTTACTTGCCTGCTTAGCAGTTCCACTGTTAGATAAATTTAAAATAGACGACGTTGTTGGAGCAATTCCAGTTCATCTAGTTGCAGGAATTTTTGGTACACTGGTAGTCCCATTAACAAATGATAGCGCTACTTATTTTGGCCAATTCATTGGGGTTGTATCCGTAGGCTTATTTGTAAGCATTATATCAGCAATAATTTGGTACTCATTAAAACTCACAATTGGAATACGAGTCTCAGAAGAAGATGAATATATTGGCCTTGATCAATCAGAACTCGGGGTGCCAGCCTATCCAGAATTTGTAAAAAGCTAAATTAACATACAGACTTTCCCCCCTCGCTTCCAATTAGGAAGTGAATACCTTCCCCGGCAATGCATATAAAATGTGCAAAGCCGGGGTTTTTTTGTTTAAATAGTATGCATTCCATGAGGTTACACAATTTATATTATTTAATTTTCTCCCCCGCAACAGCCATACGGTACTGGAAATAGAAAAGGTCGGGAAATTATGAAAAAATTTATATCCACTGTTAGCATCTTTCTGTGCGCTAACTCTACTCAAGCATTCGCCGCTGAAAACATAGACAGCGGAGATACCGCATGGGTTTTAACTGCAACTGCTTTAGTTTTGTTTATGTCATTGCCTGGACTAGCACTTTTTTATGGCGGATTGGTAAGAGCTAAGAATTACCTTTCAGTCTTAATGAAAGTCTTCACTATAGCCGCGTTAGCATCCATAGTTTGGGTAATAGCTGGCTATTCAATAGCGTTCGGTGAAGGAAATGGCTGGGGGGGGGGGCTAAACAATCTTTTCCTAAACAGTGTAAGCTCGGACTCTGTCAGCGGTTCAATACCTGAAACAGTATTTTTATCTTTCCAAATGACATTTGCTATCATCACTCCAGCATTGATTGTCGGGGCGTTTGTAGAAAGAGTTAAATTTTTACCCGTACTTATATTCACGGCTCTGTGGTTACTAATAGTTTATTCTCCAGTAACTAATTGGATCTGGGGAGGTGGGTGGCTTGCTAAAGCTGGTGTGATTGATTTTGCGGGCGGGCTTGTCGTTCATGCAACAGCTGGTGTTTCAGCCCTAGTTTATGTTCTCATGCTTGGTAAAAGAAAAGGCTTTCCCAATGAATTAGCCGTTCCGCACAGGCCCGCTATGGTAATGATTGGTGCTTCAATGCTTTGGGTAGGATGGTTCGGTTTCAATGGCGGGTCTCAACTTTCTGCTGATGGCGGAGCTGGGATGGCTATATTGGTAACACATATATCAGCTTCTGTTGCCACTTTAGTTTGGGTGGCAATTGAAGCTATTACTAATAAAAAGCCAACTCTAGTCGGCGCAGCAACAGGCACTATTGCTGGTCTAGCTACTGTTACCCCAGCCGCCGGAGTTCTTGGTCCTGGCGGGGCAATAATAATAGGTTTATCCGGAGGGTTGATTTGTTATTTTGCTGTCAACTTAATCAGAATAAAACTCAAAATAGATGATAGCCTAGACGTCTTTGCAGTACATGGCGTTGGAGGTATAATTGGCATTCTTTTATTACCTTTTCTCTCATCAACAGCTCTAGGAGGAACGGGGGAAGGTAACTTTACTACCCAGCTAATGGGAACTGCGGCAGTCGTATTGTGGTCAGTAATTGCAACCACAATTATCCTGTATGCACTGAAGAAAACCTTAGGTCTAAGAGTATCAGAAGAGCAAGAGTATGACGGACTTGATATAAGTTTACACGGCGAATCAGCTTATAATTAACAGGCTGATTAGTTACACAAACTTAATATTAGTGTACTTGTGAAATTATAGTTTTTAACAAACTTGCATAAATATTATCATCCGCTAACCTTATTAAATAATTGATACCAATTATTTAATAACTTTTAAAAAGGAATTTATCGTGAAACGATTACTAGCAACTATTCTTACAGTAACCTTAATGACACCGGCATTGGCATTCGCTGACGGCCACCTTGACTCAGAAAAATCGGTTAAAGAGGCTATACAGCAGTACTGGGATGCAAGAAATAACCGTGACCATGAGACGGTTGCAGCTATGGAAAGTGACTCTGGTATGTATGGTACAAATTCGGACGGAAGTTTTCATAAGCCAGTGGCAAAGGCAACTGCTGATGACTGGAAGCGCAATATGGTTGGTGATGCCTCCAACATGCGTATTGCATATACTGAAGCGGCTGAAGTTGCTGATGGAGTAGTCTACGCACGTTATTATGCTGAAGGTGTAGTGGGAACAGCCGATAATCAAACGCCATACCGTACACGAGTAACAAATGTGTGGGTTAAAGAGGCTGACGGAAAATGGCGTGCTAAAGCAATGCATTTTTCAAGAGCTAATTACGGCGGAACGCACCAAACAGTAAGTTCAGACTTTGATGACTGATTTATAGTAGAACTAAAAGTTAATATCAAAACCCTGTTTTTTACAGGGTTTTTTTATGGAGTATCTGAAGATTAAAGAGCTAAAATACAACTCAGGCACAGTAAAATTTATCTAATCGGCTTACCGTCAAGGAATTTTTGGGCATATACTTTTGATCTTTTATCATCAGGAATAACACTTAGGACTTGCATAGATTTTAATTTTACCTGCTTACTTAAATAATCTTTTTCATCTCTATTGCTAATGTTTAATAAAAGGCTTTCTGCCAGTGGCTTCCAGCGATTAGCATCCACCGCTAAAAGTGACATAGCATAATTTACTTCGATTAATGTGTCATCCGAAGAGATTGCAATTGCCTTATTATAAAGATTAACTCCCTCATCTAGCGAAGCACCAAACCAATCCTGACCGTTTTTTTCACCAACTTTTCTAATAACCCCTAAATGCCAAGCACCCTCAAGCGCCAATCCTAAAGCATCATCCGGATACATCTCTCTGAAGTTTTTAATTATATTCAGAGTTTTACTGGGTAGTTTTTTTTGCCATGCCTTTATTGCGCCACTCGTTCTTGTAACAAACCCGTCACTAATCGCATACTGTAACTGTGCATTATAAAGGCTTGGGTCCATTGTAATAGCTTTCTTGGCCAGTGATCTTGCAAATTTTGAATTAGTATTTAGTTTTCCAACTTCTCCAAGAAGGATCTGTGCCAATACGCTTTCCGATGCAATTGCATAACCTTCTGCAGTATTCATTTTTATAGCTGCAGTTTGCGCTTCATCGAAACGCCCCATGATAAATAACTCTTTAACTTCGCTCAACGAGCTAGCCTGTGCAAAAGGCATTAAAGCAATAAAAAAAATGAAAAGCGTGATTTTTGTTTTTAAAATTTTATACACTATTCGCTTTTATTTCTTATGCCTAGAAAGTGACTCTATGATTAAATTGGATGTTTCACGAGTGCCGAAAATAGAAACAAATGAACCAAATCTCGGCCCCTGGCTTTGCCCAAGACAAACTTCATAAATGGCCCTAAACCAATTTCTTAAGTTCTCAAAATCATATTTTTTTCCAA
>JABGVR010000047.1 GCA_018645985.1 Hellea sp.
AAAGGCAAATAATCTGGTGCAATAGCTGTCAGAGCATCACTGCCATTGAAGATTTTGGTAAGACGTCTAAGGTAGCTTCTGAAATCAGGTCTAAATTAGAGTTGATTCTTCCTTCACCCTGAAGTTCTAACCCCACAAACATCCTAATTGCTGCTGCATGGAGAGCGGAGTAACGCAATCTTATTGATACTAAACCTAAGTTTATTGGCAAATTCAAAAATCGCCATAACTATCTGACTTTAAATATTTTTCACAATGACAGCAATTATGAACTAGTCCCAACTTCAATAATCTCAGATTCAAAGCTCTTGCAGGTCTGCTTATAAGACGCTGATAAAGAATCCATAATTAAAATATCAATTTCGCTAAGGTTTCCAGTAATCAGTGGAGCATAGCGATTTATTTTACTGTGATCGGCGACTAAAATTCGTGTTTCACTATTTTTCATAATCACGTTTGAAACGCTAGACTCTTCAACGGAGAAGTCAAGAAGCTGCCCTTTTTTACACAGACCTCCGACACCAAAAACACTGTACTGAATGTTGAATCTACTAAGATAGGCTACTGTGTCTAGGCCCATCGTATCCTCATCACCTGGTCTGACTAGACCACCCGCCAAATAAACTTGAATATTGGGACTATTGCTTAGTGTTAGAGCAACGTTAACGCTATTTGTTACAACAGTTAAACCGGGATGCTCTTTTAAAGCCAAAGCTACTTGTTGAAGCGTAGTGCCTATTCCAAGAAAAACACTGCTGTTTTTAGGCAACAAGGATGCAACCTTGCGTGCAATATTCTGTTTTGCTGCAAGGTTCATAACTGTTCGATGGCTAAGAGGGATATTGTGGTTATTGGCAGGAAGGCTGATGCCTCCATGCACTCGCCGCACGTGTCCTAGTTCACTTAGTTCGTTGAGGTCTTTTCTTATGGTTTGAATAGAGACATTGAACAGTGACGTAATTTCGAAACTAGAAAGTGTTCCGTTTGTATCATGGAGCTTGTCTATAATCTGTTGCTGTCGATGGGATAAGGTCATAATTTTCTGTCAAATGAGATTGTTGATTAAATTAATTTTTAACTACCCATGAAAATACTATAACGCTCAGAGTCATATATTGTCTATATAAATGTAATAAAACTTACACTAAAACTTACATTATGGAATATAATTGACATTAATACCGCTTGTGGTATCGTAATTCTTACAAATATAAAAATAGTTAGGCGAAAAGGAATCAAATAAAATAGAGTTTATTTGTCTCTATATCCTTTAAATGTAAATTAAGGAGTAAAGAATGCTACTTACAAAAAGAATAAAGAAAATCAGTTTGGCGATTGCTATTTCAGCTACGATGTCGTCAGCAAATGCTGTTGAACTTACTGTTTATACATCAGTAGAAGCGGATAGCTTCAAGAAATATGTGTCTGCATTTAATGAAGTGCATCCGGATATTAAACTAAATTGGATCCGTGATTCGGCTGGCATACAAACTGCTAAACTACTTGCAGAAAAACAAAATTCTCAGGCTGATTTTGTATGGGGTCTAGCGGCAACTAGTTTAATGTTACTGAAGGCTGAGGGTATGACTCATCCTTATGCTCCTGCTGGAGTGGAAAAACTTGACCCTAAATTTGTAGACAAGGCTAATCCTCCACACTGGATTGGCATGGATGCCTGGATCGCAGCAATGTGTATAAATACTATTGAGTTGGAGAAGAATAATCTCCCAATGCCAACATCTTGGGAGGATTTGACGAAACCAATATACGCAGGTCATATCGTTATGCCAAATCCAAATTCTTCAGGCACAGGTTTTCTTGACGTGACAAGTTGGCTACAGATGTTTGGTGAAGAGGGTGGTTGGAACTTTATGGATCGACTCCACCAGAACGTAAATTGGTACACCCATTCAGGATCTAAGCCTTGTCGTCAAGCAGCAGCAGGTGAGGTTACGATTGGAGTGTCCTTTATGTCCCGTGGTGCGAAGTTAAAAAATAAAGGTGCGCCGATAGATATTATTCTACCGACTGAAGGTGTCGGTTGGGATATGGAAACTGCCATGATTATGAAAGGCACCAAGCATTTGAAAGAAGCCAAATTATTAATGGACTTCGTTGCTACACGTGAAGCTAGTGAGATGTACAATAATGCGTATGCTGTAGTGGCTTATCCTGGCGTAGCGAAACCTGTTGAAAATATGCCAGCAGGGTTTCTAGAAGCAATGATTGACAATGATTTTGAATTTGCTGCAAGTAACCGTAGTAATATTTTGAAAGAATGGCAATCTCGCTATGATGTAAAATCTG
>JABGVR010000048.1 GCA_018645985.1 Hellea sp.
CAGAGAATTAAGGATGAAGCAAATCGATTTACTCCGACAGGGCAAATAAAAAAGAAATATATTGAAAGTTCAGGAAATTCATCTGACTTCAAAGGAGGGGGTAATATCATAACCGTAATGGCTGATATTGAAAAGCAGATGTTCAAAGCAGCAGAAAATTTAGAATTTGAAAAAGCTGCGGAATTAAGAGATGAGCTAGAGAAACTCAAAAACAATTCTTAAAAACTTGAATGTATAAATATTCTATCTTTTAAACAAGCCGACATCTGTACCACAAAGCTTATCCCAGAACCTAAAATAAAGGCCATAATTACCCTTAAAATTAGTATGATGTAGATTGTGGTGGCTAGCAGTTATGATGTTTTTACCCCACCAGCCATCAAGCCAACTTTGGGGATATATTTCCCACCCGGCATGGTTAAAAATAGCATTTACCGTCATAATCATCAGTAATGCTAGGGCTGCGTATATATGAATTGGAATAATCAGTGCCAATACAGGTAAGAGCCAAGCAGAACTGAGAGCCTCCAACGGGTCGAAAGAAAAACTAGCCCATGGTGTAGGCTGTATAGATTTATGATGCCCAGCATGTGTCCATTTAAAAAACTTACGGGTGTGCATTAACCTGTGTGTCCAAAAGAACCATGCATCTTGAACGAGTAAGTAAATTATCATACTTAGAGCAACCCAAAGCCAACCAATAATGTCTACGGGAGCAGTAGAATAGATAGCAGTGCTTCCTTCTTTCCATAGCTCTAAAACTACTGCGGTAGGGGCGGCATAAATAAAAGAACTAATCAAAGAAAGTTTAATCTCATGCTTTATAGTTTTAGGGTTAGGGGATGCTTTCGATAATTTTAAGGCATTTTTAAAATAAAGCTTACTGCTCCATAGCATCCAGTGTAATGGGCCAACAATTAGAAAATATCTTAACTGTATGATCAAAGTTAAGGCTATGTAAGTAACTAGTATTTGCAATGGCGATTCAATCAAGGTTTCCATATATTAGATATAATTTACTTCAGTGCGTTATGTAAACAATCCATTTCATTTTGAACTAATGCGATTTATTATCTTATGTAAATTAGAACAAAAGGAATTGGTCATTTAAAGTTTGACGATATCAACCTAAAGAGTTTAAATTGATCTATGGATAAGGTAATAATCTCTATAGACCAAGGTACAACAAGCTCACGCACTTTAGTATTTTCATCATCAGGTGAAACTCTACATGTTGCACAAAAAGAATTTCCTCAACACTACCCCAAAGATGGATGGGTTGAACACGATCCAGAAGATATTTGGAATAGCACACTGAGTACATTAAAATCCGCTTATGAGTTCGTTAAAGAAAATTCCTATGAGATTACTGGCTTGGGTATTACTAACCAACGTGAAACAACAGTCATTTGGGATAGACGTACAGGAAAGCCAATTTACAATGCTATTGTTTGGCAAGATCGTAGAACGGCCAAAACCTGTGAAGAAATCAAGCTTAATTATTCTGATAAAGAGTTGAGCTCAAAAACAGGTCTCCTTATTGACCCTTACTTTAGCAGTACTAAAATTTCTTGGATATTGGATAATATTGAAGGAGCAAGAGACAAAGCCGTCAAAGGTGAACTTGCCTTTGGAACGATTGATACTTTTTTAATCTGGCGCTTAACGAGTGGTAAATCGCACTACACTGATGCTACTAATGCAAGCAGAACCAACCTGTTTAATATACACAATCAAACATGGGATGAGGACTTACTCAAATTATTCAAAGTGCCGATATCTGTTCTACCTGAAGTAAAAAACTCTGCAGATAATTTTGGTAGTATTGATATCTCTTTACTAGGTGAAACAATTCCAATTCTGAGTGTTATCGGTGATCAGCAAGCAGCAGCCGTTGGACAAAATTGTTTCGGTAGGGGGGATATAAAAGGTACTTATGGAACTGGCTGTTTTGTAGTACTTAATACGGGTGATGAATGTGTTAAGTCAAAAAATAATCTAATTTCAACAGTCTGCTACAGAATAAATGGAGAAGTTACTTATGCCTTAGAGGGTTCAATATTTATCGCTGGAGCTGCCGTACAGTGGTTAAGGGATGGAATTAAAATCATCAGAAAAGCTGCAGATGTAGAACAACTTTGTAATAAACATAATTCCAATAGAGGTGTATACCTTGTGCCTGCCTTTACTGGATTAGGCGCGCCCTACTGGGACCCCGGCGCACGCGGTGCATTATTTGGCATTACAAGAGATACAGGTAGGGAAGATATTGCTAGAGCCGCAATTGAATCAACATGTTATCAGACACACGACCTAGTAAGAGCAATGTCAGAGGATGGCATTATACTTAATTCAATGAAGGTTGACGGTGGTATGATAGAAAACCAATGGATGGTTCAATACCTGTCAGATATACTTAATATGCCGATAGAATGCCCTTCCTCGAAAGAAACAACAGCATTAGGTGCTGCTTATTTAGTAGGGCTCCAAGCTGGTACTTATAAGTCGCTAGATGACATTAAAAAACACATGAAAATTAGTAAAAAGTATAGCCCTAAAATGAGCAGTGAGGATCGAAGAATTTCTCTTGATGGGTGGAAGAATGCTGTAAACAGAGTGCTATCAAATTATTCTTGATACATACAAAGACAATATATCGCAAAAAATACTCTGCCATTTTATATAAATCATTTATAAAGTATGGTAACTTGAGCTCCAATAAAATTAAATAGAACAATATTATATGCTTCCTGAATCAAATATTAAAAATATAGTCATTGTAGGTGGCGGAACAGCAGGATGGATGACAGCAGCAGCTGTATCACGACTACTAAACCACCCGGAGATTAAAATAAATCTGATTGAATCTGATAGCATTGGGACAGTGGGAGTGGGCGAAGCAACAATACCACATTTAAGATTTTTCAATCAATTGCTAGGTTTACCTGAAGATGATTTCGTAAAGAAAACTAATGCAACTTTTAAATTAGGTATTGAATTCATTAACTGGGATAAACTCGGAAAAAGCTATATCCATCCTTTTGGACCGTACGGCGTGCCAATGGGAGGTTTGCGTTTCCATCATTATTGGTTGAGACAAAAACAAATGGGAAGTGGTATACCGGTCGATGAATATAATTTACAAATTATGGCAGCTAAAGCAGGTAAATTTCATAGACCACAGAATATAAAAAAATCACCACTCAGCACTATCGATTATGCCTTTCATTTTGATGCAACACTTTATGCTAGGTACATGCGAGAATTCTCAGAAAAAAATGGGGTTAAACGTACTGAAGGCAAAATTGTAAAAACCCTTCAAAACCCAGAGAATGGGTTTATCGAAAGTGTTCAATTAGAAAGTGGTCAAATTGTAAAAGGAGATTTATTTTTTGATTGTTCAGGATTCAAGGGACTTTTAATTGAGCAAGCGTTAAAAACTGGATATAATGACTGGTCTAATTATTTACCCTGCAATAGCGCTGTTGCGCAGGCGAGTGAGAAAATTGGAGATCCAATACCATACACAAGAGCTACGGCTAAAGACGCAGGTTGGCAATGGCGCATACCTTTGCAATCACGAACGGGAAATGGACATGTCTATTGTAACGATTATATTTCAGATGATCAGGCGTTAAAAACTCTGCACGATGGTATGGATAGTACACCAATTGGTACTCATAAGCAGTTAAGATTTAAAACTGGGATAAGAAAAAAAACATGGAATAAAAACGTTATTTCGTTGGGTTTAGCTGCTGGCTTCTTGGAACCCCTCGAATCTACATCAATACACCTTATCCAAACAGCAATAGCGCGTTTAATGACGAATTTTCCTGATAAACACTTCAATGAAGCAGATACAAATTATTACAATGAAAGAACTTTACTAGAATACGAGCAGGTCAGAGATTTTTTAATACTGCATTATAAAGCCACAGAAAGAGATGATACTCCATTTTGGAACTATTGTAGGAATATGGAGATACCTAAAACTCTTAAAGATAGGATGGGTATTTACTTGGAAAACGCGAGGCTCTATCGCCACGATAATGAACTCTTTGGTGATGCAAGCTGGTTTGCAGTTATGCATGGTCAAAATATGCATCCACAAAGGTTTCATCCAAATGCTAATATAATGCCTGATGCTGAATTAGATAAGCGTATGTCTGAAATTCATAAAACTTGGGCAGCTTGCTTGGATACATTGCCAACACATCAAGAATACATTGATCAGCATTGTAAAGCAGATATCTGATCATTTTTCAACAATTTTTAATCAAACTGGTATGATATTAATTATCAATAGCACATGATTTGTTTATACATTTTTCATCGCCAGTATTTTATTCGCAAAATTTCACAAAAAAAATGGAGGGACAAGCCCTCCATTATTCATTTTAATTTTATATTTTAGAACTGGTATCTTAGACCAACTCTAATACGTCGATCTCCAACAAAGCTAGTTCTTCCAAAACGTTGGCCATCAGCAGAAATTTGCTGCGACGCCTTAGCTTTTGTATCTAGAATATTGGCAACCTGTACACGGAACTGCAAGTTATCATTAAAGTCATACTTTGCAGATGCATCAAGATAGCCTCTTTCTTCTTGAATGATAGGAGCGCCAGTTACATAGTCACGATATGAGCTCAAATATTCCGACCTCCAGTTATATGCGAGTCTGAATTCAAACTGCTCATCTTGGTAGATACCAATCAAGTTAGCTGAATGATCAGAGAGGCCCAAGAAGTCCTGAACGCCAAAGCGATATATTCTTTCGAATGAATCAGGAATACCGTCATTATTCGCATCAGCAATTGCTGCTGGCGGATTAGTTTTAGCTTCAATATATGTATAGTTAGCCTGTAAACCTAAATTTGAAAATAAGCCAGGTAGCTCGTCAAAGAACTGAGTATAAGCAACCTCAAAACCTTGAATTTCAGCTTCGTCCTGGTTTAAATCACCATTAAATACAACTGGAACTTCCACACCATCAAGTGTTTCAGTACCGATAGTTTGCGAAGCATAGACTATATTGTTTTTGATGTTCTTCTTAAATAATGAGAGCGTAAATGAGTTATCATCACCGAAGTAATGCTCATATGACACATCAAAATTCCATGATGTAATAGCATCAAGATCCGGGTTACCACCATAGATACTAATCTGCTGTGGTGTGATGGCTTGTATAATGCCAGGAACTACAGAGTCGTCCACATCATAACCTAGGTTAGCAACTGCAACCTGGTCTGCTCTTAGCTGAGAAACATTTGGACGTGTAATAGCTTTACTCACTCCAAAACGAATTAAGGCTTCATCGTTTAAGTTCCATTTAGCGTTAAAAGATGGAAGCCAGTAATCAGTGGTATTAAACTCACCGTCAAACGATGTATCCGCTTGATCAAAATAAGCAACAGTTCCAGGAGCAAAAATTGCTTCATTAGCACCTGTGATATTTATGTAATCAACACCGCCTGTACCCTGAACGTCTGTTGTAGTATAGCGAATACCCACGTTACCATCAATTGACATTCCATTATCAAATTCATTACCAAAATCTAATTTTGCGTAGAGATCCTGAGTTTTCTCTTGGATTGATCCGATTAGGCCGCGGTTATCATAATCAACGACACCGTTAATACGAAGAGGCTGCCAATCACCAATTTGAGGATTACCAGCTCCATTTACTCCGGAACCAAGTAATGGTTCGCCTTGAAGCGATGAAACCCACGCATCATAATTTTGCAGCAAAGCTCTGTCTACGAACAGTACAGAAGTGTTAGCACCTACAACTGTGTCGCCGCGGAAGAAATCAGTGAAGTCTACTTCCTCATATCCACCATTGGATAAATCAGCCATTGGCATATAGCCGCCAGCCCAAGGAGCTGCAACAGACGCCCAGTTTAGACCCGCTGAACGGTTTGTCTGGTCTCGTTCAGCAATTCGAGCGCCAAATTCAATAGAGTCAAACCACCCGTCGCCGTCAAATTCATACTCAACGTCGGCTTTGACAGCATACATGTCACCTTCATTATTATTGAACTCATCGGCTGAGAAAAGAAGGTAAGCATTTCTTGGATCGTTCAGAGCGTCCGTTGCTGATGCCTGTGTCGACACAATTTGGTGCATTTCTCCAGCACTGTTGACTGGTGTGTCTCCAGTTGCACCTCCGCCACAACCTGCACTATCTACGTCAGCATCGCCATCTGCACCTTCTGTCTCGCTCCCCCCTGCTACTGCTGCTGCTGCTGAGGTTGCTACTGTCCCCACACTAACACCGGCGTCATTCGGGGCAGATCTATCAGGTGTGTCTGTGCTAGCACTAGGATCTCCGGGGGCGATGACGGTGCTAACGACGGAACTATTGGAGCTTCCCTCACCATCTGTACCTGTAGTAGCGACTGCAACCGTTGTAGCGATAGCGCTACTGCTGCTGCTACTACTACTAGCAGTACTAGTACTAGCAGTACTACTACTACTACTACTACTACTACTACTACTACTACTACTACTA
>JABGVR010000049.1 GCA_018645985.1 Hellea sp.
AGGCTATTTCAACAGCAGGCGATTCTCTTAAATCAGCAACATTAGGCTTATAGGCCAGACCGAATAATGCCACTTTAGGTTTTCTGCCTAGCTGCTCAGCCAGCATCTCAGCTGATTGTGTTATTTGTGAAATCACCCAGCTTGTTTTCCCCAGATTGACCTTTCTGGCAGTTTGAATCAGTTGTGTCATTTCTGGAAATTCTGACGTAATAAACCATGGGTCAACAGCGATACAATGACCGCCCACACCGATACCTGCCTCAAGGATAGACACACGAGGATGTTTTGATTCTTACGTTTTCGTTGGCTGTTTATTGCTTCCTCATAGAGAGCAATCCGGCAATCAGAACTAAATATTTTGATCATTCTTAAACCATGTTTTTAGATAGTGAATGCACAATCTTCTTAACAGCATTCGTAACAGAAAATTTGCACTCAAACAAATCTAAACAACGTTTTGGCATCCCTTTATCCTTATGAATTTGGTCGAGTAAATCTTCAGCCAACCTCTCTAACTCTGCCACTTGATTAGTTTCGCATACCTGGCCCACCTTTTCTTTCAAAATCAAATTGGCAAGGTCATTATCTGGATTGATGTTCGCTAACACGGGCAAGCCGTTTTGAATATATGTTAAAAATTTTCCTGGTATGTTGCATGATTTGTGCTTCGGGTGCAGGCATACTAACCCAACAGAACATTGCTCATATAGCTTAGGAATTTCATCTGGTTCGATTTCATCGTAAAATAAGGTGTTATTTAAACGTTTGTTGGCGGCAATTTCTTGTAACCGATTGTATTCAGTTCCTCGACCAACAAAAACAAATCCTATATCTTTTCTTCGCTGCAAATGTTCGGCTAGTTCTAGTAGAATTTCTAGTCCCTGGGCAACCCCCATATTACCCGCATAAACGAAAATCTCCCGGCCTGAGAGTAAGCTTTGACTGAGGTTAATTGAACAAGGCAATTCAGATGGCTGACCTAACCAATTCTCCAAAACTTCAAGATTTTTACCTATCTTTTTTTCCCACGACTCAAAATATTTTAAGTTGCCCGACGATTGAACACCAATTATGTCCGCAATCTGATACTGATAATTAGCGACCAACGAAAAAAAAGCATAGGCTAAACCCTTGTTCATTAGCCCTAAATCAACAGCCCAGTTAGGGAAAATATCACGGATAATAAGGTACCCTTTGCAGCCACTTTTATTTTTTAAATATTTAACCAAAGGGGTGTGAAAGATAGATGGGGCATACCATATCACGGCATCCCAAACCGCGTTTTTTAAAGGGCTTTTTTTCAATGCATACTTCATCGAAAATGGCATCATAAATTCTGCCAAAGTCCTCTTTAAATAACCAGCGCCCTTAGCACGCGGCGCGCGAAGTCTAAGAATGTTAACACCCTTAAAGTCCTCCATTCGCCAAACTTGATTTAATTCAGAAGACGGCAATAAGACAGTTAGTTCGTACCCCTGTTCTAAGAATTCTAGTGCAAGGTCACGAAGTTGGACAGCTCCTGATGTTCTAAAAGGGGGGAAGGTGTCCGCAATAAGTGCAACTCGCTTGAGTTTTGACATTAATTATTTTTCCAGACTGTGCGCATTATATAATCGCGATAGCTATGAACAATCCTAACAACTTTATCTGATACGTTTGGCATACTATAATCAGCTACTAGTCGCAAAGTACGCTCATTTCCACGAGTTTGTGAGTCTAGAATGGTAAGTCCTTGGAGCACTCGCTCCACTTCTAAACCAACCATCATGGCGGTAGCTTCTTCCATTCCTTCAGGCCGCTCATGTGCCTCACGAATATTCAACGCTGGGAAATTTAAAATAGAAGCCTCTTCATTGATTGTACCGCTATCAGATAAAACAGCTTTTGCAGTAAGTTGAAGCTTATTATAGTCCATAAAGCCTAGTGGCTTCAGCAATTTCACATTATCATGAAACTTAATTACCGTTTCATCTATGCGCTTTTGTGTCCTAGGATGCGTTGATACTATAACCGGTAACCCGTACTGTTCGGCGACCTCATTTAGAACTGCCGATAGTTTGCGCAAACTTTTGTCATTATCTACGTTTTCTTCGCGATGGGCACTTACGACAAAGAAATGTTTATCTTTTAACTTCAACCGTTGTAAAATATCCGATGATTCAATCCCTTCTCGATAATGGCTCAAAACCTCGAACATAGGGCTACCTGTTTTAATTATGCGATCAGCAGGTAGGCCCTCAGCAAGCAGATAATCCCGTGCGATGTCACTGTAAGTCAAATTGATGTCAGCTGTGTGATCGACTATGCGGCGGTTTATCTCCTCTGGCACTCGCATATCAAAGCAACGATTTCCTGCCTCCATGTGAAAAGTAGGAATTTTCCGGCGTTTAGCTGGCAACACTGCCATACAGCTGTTAGTATCGCCCAGCACCAAGACTGCCTCTGGCTGCACCTCTTCCAAAATTCGATCAACAGCTATTATCACATTACCGATAGTTTCTGCACCTGTAGCGCCAGCGGCACCAAGGAATTTATCTGGTGGGCGGATTTCCAAATCTTTAAAAAAAATTTCGTTGAGCTCATAGTCGTAATTTTGACCAGTGTGGACAAGCACATGATCGCAATGCTTGTCTAACTTAGTAATTACTCTAGATAGGCGAATAATTTCTGGTCGAGTTCCAACTACAGTCATAATTTTCAGTTTTTTCATAAAAATTCCTAACTATAAACTTTCCAGCAATACTCTTCGAAACAGACGCTCAGGTGATGTTAACCCACTATAGAAGTAAATGTATCCGGTTTTGACGGATCAAAAACCTCATTTGCCCAGAGCATACAGATTAATTCCTCGTCACTCACATTGGTGACGTCGTGGCTCCAACCTGGAACGGTTTCAATAATTTGAGAGACTTTATCGGAGGTAAAAATCTCATAAAACTCATTGGTCAATATGTTGCGAAAACGGAAGCGAGCCCTGCCCCTAATCACAAGAAATTTTTCTGTTTTGGAATGGTGATAGTGTCCACCACGGGTAATGCCAGGATGTGAAGTAAAAAATGAAAATTGGCCAGAGTCTTGAGTTTTAAGCATTTCAACAAATAAACCCCGTTCATCTCCATGTTGGTTAACAGTGAACGTAAAACTCTTCGGTGGAAGGTAGCTAATAAAGGTTGAATATAATGCTCGAATCATCCCTTTTCCTACTTTTTCCGTGATAAGGTCATCTCGAGTTGATTTGAAACGATATAGCAGGTCAGCTAATTCTCCAACGCTAACATGGTACTCAGGTGTCACATTGACATACACTGATTTTTCAATATCAGAATTTTTAGATGTAACACTGTCAAAAAGCTCCATAAAACTGTGCATCAGATCGTCAATGTATAACATTCTAACCGTGGCTGAAGGGTCATTAATATGAATTGGCAGATCATGAGAAATATTATGGCAAAACGTAGCGACCACCGAATTGTAATTCGGCCGCGCCCACTTACCGAATACATTGGCTAAACGATATATAAATACTGGATTACCAGTATCTTGCTGAAGCTGCAGCAAAACCTCTTCGGCGGCAGTCTTACTCCTACCATAATCGTTATCATAATCAGCTTGGATGGAGGAAGTGAACACTACCGGTATATGTTTATTTGTTGACTTGATTGCTAAACAGAGCTTTTCAGTCAACCCCGCATTACTGGCAAAAAACTCTTCTGGATTTTGTGGACGGTTAGCTCCCGCTAGATGAAATACCCAATCAACCCCTTCTAATAATTCTGACAAGGTATCGTCGCTAT
>JABGVR010000050.1 GCA_018645985.1 Hellea sp.
AACCATTTATATCTCCTGTTTTCGTTACCATCACCAGCAAACGACTGACGGACAATAGTACAAAAAATAATCCAAGTGTAATTATTGCCGCAATCCTCGGGTAGTCATGGGCTCTATCGTCAAAATAAAATAGAATTATAACTGCGAGCGGAATTGCTAAAAAAGATCCAATTAATAACTTTCTTATATCGGGTGCTGCAGTAAATCGCCACACAGCACGGTAAACTCTGAGTAATATCCATATAATTACTACTGCAGTAATAGTAGCAATTGCAGCATGCGAAGCGCTATGGTTAGGGGTGGCAATATTTAAAAAATCATAACGCCAGTTAACAGCGAGGTAAGCACAAATCCCTCCCAAAAAGCTATCATAGGCAACTATACCAGAAATCTTTAAGGTATTTGAAAGGTTAAATTTCAATTTCTTGCCTCTAATTTTCTAAAAGACCAACGTACTTTATTACTAAGCGTTTCTCCATCACTATCACAAAAGGCATTTCCTGATATAACTATTTGCTGACATTTCCTAGGTGTACTTCCAGTTCCAAGATATAGAGAGTTTTCTATTTTAATGGGGCCATGATCTGTACGAAACCGCCAGCCGGTTTTACCTGCCTGAATTAATAATGCGCTTTTTTGATCTTGCGATAAACTTACACGTACATCCGGATGAAAGTGAAACCTTATATCATAAGGTTTTTCATTATTACTTAAAGGTACAGCTCCTAATGGAACTAAAAGTGTATCCTCGCCTCGGACATCGTCACCTTCAATTGACATATAAACCCGCCTTTTGTGTAAAAGACCTATTTTTTTTCTATAGCCCCCGTGCGAAACTTCAACCCATGTGCCTGAGTCCTGCTCTTTACGGGATACGGTAACTGGCCCCACCCCAAAAGTAACAACATCGCCTAATGTTTTTGCAAGCCAGCCATCTTTAACTATTCTACCCGCGGACTCATTATTGAGAACCAGTGTGCTGTGCGCTGCCGTATTACGCACGGATTTTTTAAATTTTCTAGGTTGCTGCCTACTCCAGCCACAATTTACAACCAAACGTCCTATTTTTGTAGATAGCTCAAAAGAGCCTGGTGCAAGGTGAGCCTGTGAATCAAAAGGTCCTGGGGGTGTACCTCCTGTGTCCATAATTAATAAAGTTCCAGAGGAACTGATACGTTGATATCCCGTATGAGGGCAATATCCAAAAGGCTTCGTAAGTATGTCTGGGGCAGCTTTCATAATAGCTCTGAGGCGAAGCGGATGGTTTTCGCCTCCACCATTAAAATTTGGCAGGGTGCCATCTGCTGCACAAAAAAATGGAATAACGGATCTAAGACGGTCTATCGCTCGGCTTACTGTTCGTGAACCTTCTACCCCTCTTTTGAAAAGCAGACTATCTACTATTAAAAGTATTTCCAGCGCCTGCAGAGCTTGTTCAGGCGAGCGTGATATATGACCGCCGTCGGGTAAAATTTGATTATTAACTTCATCATCAAGCCAATCAAGTCCGCGACCCAAAAAGGCATCTGTTTTCTCTTTTATTTTAGCGCCGCCTATTGCAAGTGCAGCAGCGGCCTTCAATCTATGCAAACCAGGACTGGTCTGCTTATAAACAGTCCTCAAACGTTTCAACTGGCGAACTACAGATATACGACGAATTTGTGCTTTTTTAGACAGGCTGTCTCCATCTAGCAGAGGCGACCAGACTGTCAGAAGATTAAAGACTCTTTCGGAAAGAATATCAGGAGACCAAGCGAAGAAATTCCATTTCCCGTAAGTTTCAATCCACTTGTCGACTAAATTTCTAGCCCTGACATTAGCGTTTTTATCTTTGGTTGCAGCCAAGTCATTAAGCCAATAAAAACTGTGTAACCATCGTGCAAACTGCTCAGAAGGAACTGCGAGTGTCCATGGGTCACCTTGGGCTCCAACATCTAAATTGTGCTCTGAGTTTTGAAAATGGCCTTTTAATAAGGCCTTACCGATGTTTTTATCACCGTATATGAAAGAAGGCTTAGCATCATAAAATATATCTATTTTTCTCACATTTAACCGTAATGATCTAATCGGAGCTTCTAGCTCAATGCACCATCTACGAAAGGCTGCAGTCAGTATGGCTCTGAGTATTCGCAAAAAAGATATTCGTTTTGCCATAACAATTTCAGATTAAACCCTTGGTCATAGTTCTAATTTGTTTTTTCTCACGAAGAGCTGATATATTCTCTGCATAATTACCTTCACCCTTAAAAATAGCGCTCCCTGCAACAAGTGCAGTCGCTCCGGATTCAATACAAAGCTGAGCAGTATCAGGGTTTACGCCCCCATCAACTTCCAGTATTATATCTCTGCCAGATGATTTAATTTTTTCCGCCAGAATTCTAATTTTGTCTAATTGGGAATGAATAAAACTTTGGCCGCCAAATCCTGGATTAACACTCATCACTAATATTAAATCTAATTCCTCAATTAATGGGTCAATAATATCGGGATGAGTTCCAGGGTTTAAAACAATTCCTGCCTTTGCTCCGCCTGCTTTTATAGCTTGAAGAGTTCGATGTGTATGAGGCCCCGCATCAGGGTGAATGCTTATGTAGTTAGCACCAGCCTTAATAAAAGGGTCAATCAAATAATCTACAGGCGAAACCATTAAATGAACATCAAAAGGTTTGTTGGTTCGTGACCTTATTGCTTTAACTACCATAGGGCCTATTGTTAAATTAGGCACATAATGGCCGTCCATTACATCAATATGGATCATGTCGGCACCAGCCTTATCAATTGCTTCAATTTCTTTTCCAAGGTCTGAAAAATCAGCAGACAATATAGATGGAGATATCAATAGTTCTTGTGTCATAATTTGCTTTTATCAGCCGGTGGCCTAACACGCAAGTAAACTAAGGCATTCAAGTAGTTTTACTGGCGCCCAAGAAATCCGATTAGTCATGCAATTTTAACAACTACTCGACCTTTTCATTTTAGCAATAAAAAACCCATCCATTCCGCCCTCTTCTGATAAATAATGAGGGAGCGTTCTTACAAAACCACCTTCAAAAGCACTTGGCGGCAAATCTAATCCATCAATATTTGTTATAACCTCCAAGGAGAAGTGAGAGTTTCTTTTTAAAAACTTATCAATTCGAGGCTTTCCTTCTGCTAATAGTAAAGAACAGGTTGAATAAATAAGTGTGCCGCCTGGTTTTACAAAACTGGCCGATTTAGAAAGCAATTGATCTTGTATTTTAATCAGATTTGAGAGGTCTTTTGGTTTTCTATTATATAAAACATCTGGATGACGGCGAAAGGTGCCTGTAGCTGTGCATGGAGCATCTAGTAGTACTGAGTCATATAAATCTCCACTAGGTACCCACTCTAATGCATCTCGACATATTACACTAGCTGATAAATCAGTTCTTTTCAGGTTTTCCTTCACCCGTTCAAGTCGCGATATAGACCTATCCAAAGCAGTGACCTCAGCTCCCAAGGAAATTAGCTGCATTGTTTTCCCTCCAGGTGCGGCACACATATCTAGAACTCTTTTACCAGTTAGAGGCTCCAATAATCTTACAGGAATACTTGCTGCTATATCTTGAGCCCACCATTCACCCTCGGAAAATCCTTCTAACTCTGTTATGTCACCAATTTTTTTTAATCTCACAGAGTTTCTGGCTAATGCCTTACCTCCCAACTTATGAGCCCACATACCTTCAGTCGACTTCACTGTGACATCCAGAGGTGGCTCCTGTGTTAGCTGAGTACTAAATTTGCGACAAGCTTGTCGTC
Organism: Hellea sp.; assembly: GCA_018645985.1. Classification (GTDB taxonomy): domain Bacteria; phylum Pseudomonadota; class Alphaproteobacteria; order Caulobacterales; family Maricaulaceae; genus Hellea. Next base: position 3,781 of record JABGVR010000050.1, read on the forward strand.
CGTAATCAGATTCCCACTCTCCTAACAGCCATGGCGGAATATTTATTTTAGGTGGCTCCTGAGCAGCTAATTTTTTACCAGAATCTACCACTTTACGCAAAACAGCATTAGTTAAATTAGCAAACCCTTTAGACGAATTTCTGCCTTTAAGCATGGCTACTGTTTCCCCTACCGCAGCATGCGGAGGTGTTCCAAGATAAATGATTTGCGCCGTAGCTGTTTGTAATGCTGCATAAATAAGTTTGGGAGGAGTTTGACGCAAAAAAGGTTTAAGAACTGAATTTATTTGGCCCATTCTTCTAAAAGTTGTAGCAACAATTAACCTGACGAATGCTCTATCCCGACTTTCTAGGGTCACGTAATCTTTTTGGGAGGATATAACTTGTTGTAATGGCAAATTCTTTTCCATTACCTCTTTAACACACAAAGCCGCCAACCTCCTTGAAACGACTGAATTAGATTCAATATTTTTTTTGCGGTCGATAGTGTGGTTTTTGTTTTTCATATGATGCCAATACATTATATTTTAGGCTTGGTAACTAGTATGGTAGAATTTTAATTGTTTAAATTAATTAAATTAGTATAGTTTCTAATATTATGAGCAATAATCAAACAATCAAAAACTACAAAAAAGCTATCAGCCCGGCTGCGCAAAGAGCATTAAAAGAAGCAGAAGAGCGTCGCAAACTTCGGCACAAAAAGGAAGCTGAATTAGCCGAAGAAAAGGGCGGGCCTAAAGGGGCAGAGCCAACACGCTACGGTGACTGGGAGCGCAATGGCATTGCCTATGACTTTTAACTCTAAGGTTTCGTTCTTTTCTCGTGCAACTTAAAAGCGCTATGAAGGGCTCTAACAGCTAGCTCTGTATATTCAGCATCAATCAGGACAGAAATCTTTATTTCCGAAGTTGCAATCACAGCAATGTTAATACCCCGCTCTGCTAGGGCCTCAAACATTGTTTGCGCTACGCCCGTGTGGCTACGCATACCTATGCCTACTACTGAAACTTTAGTCACATTTTCATCAAACTTTATATCATTAAACCCTATCGATTCTTTAGAGCTCTTCAGTGCTTTAAGTGCAGCATTTAAATCGCGTTTTCCTATTGTAAAAGTTAAATTAGCTGCATTATCAGATCGAGATATTCCTTGGACTATCATATCTACACTTATGTTAGCATTTGCCATCGTAGAACAAACTTTAGCCACCATTCCTGGCTTATCTGCTAAATTTAAGAGTGTTATTTGCGCCTCATCACGCGAATAAGCGACTCCAGACACAACTCGTTCTTCCATATTTTTATCCTCATTACATACTAAAGTTCCTGGATTTGGTATTCCAGATTCCACCATTGACGTCAAAACACGTATAGGTAAATTATTATTCATTGCTAGTTCCACAGATCGTGTCTGGAGAACCTTTGCTCCTAGTGAAGCTAATTCCAACATCTCTTCAAATGCGATGTAGTTCAAACGCCTGGCATCCTTAGCTATTCTTGGGTCCGTTGTATAAATGCCGTCAACATCAGTATAAATATCGCACCTATCGGCCTTTAAGGCCACAGCCAATGCAACAGCTGAAGTGTCCGACCCTCCGCGTCCAAGAGTTGAGATTCTTCCATCATCACTAATCCCTTGAAAACCGGCAACGACAGCTACGTTACCCTGCTCCATAGATATACCAACATCTGAGCATTCAATTTTTGAGATTCTTGCCTTGGAATGAGATTTATCTGTTTTGAAAGGGACTTGCCAGCCTAGCCAGGATCGAGCGTTAACACCTCGGCGTCTTAAGGCTATAGCTAAAAGTCCTGAAGTCACTTGCTCTCCGGTTGCTACGATAGAATCGTACTCATCATTAATATCACCCCCCGTTATTTCTCCTTGATTGACCTCATCAGTGTCTAATTCATCTACTAAAGATATAAGCTTGTTTGTTTCGCCGGACATAGCCGAAACGACAACAGCTACCTCATTGCCAGAATTTACTTCAGCTTCTACAAGCCTAGAAACATGCCGAATCCTATCTAAGCAACCAACTGACGTGCCGCCAAACTTCATGACTATTCGACCCATTAGACTTCCCTTTAATCCATAAGCTTTTTACTGAGCTAGGCCGATATTACAAGTGTAGACATTTTAAAAATGGTCTATAAATACAAATAAAATAACATAGTTTATATATTATTGATTTACCGTTTTAAATAAACCGTCCTATATTCAGATACAAACGTATTTTCATTAAGTCATATAATGCTAGGAAAAATAATGAAAAAAAATAAAGTATTACCTGAAACATCCTTTAAAAAATCTGTCGACCCAGACGAAATGGCGAGTTTTTTGAGGATGGCTGATGACTGGTGGGACCCAAAGGGACCTTTTAGACCATTGCATGTAATGAATGGCGCCAGATTAGAGTTAATAATTGAAAACCTATGCGAATTTTTTCACCGAGACCCTAAAGGCAATCAACCTCTCAAAGGATTACAAATACTAGATATAGGCTGCGGTGGAGGTTTGCTATGCGAACCATTAACTAGGCTAGGCGCTGAAATGACTGGAGTTGATGCACTTGCACGCAACATAGAGACAGCAAAAGCTCATTCGAAAAAAATGGGACTAAATATAAATTATCTACATGGAACTATCGAGGAATTAGTACTTTCAAGCGATATAAAATATGATGCTGTACTTAATATGGAAGTTATCGAACATGTTAATAATCAAGCCGAGTTTATAAAAAATTGCGGAGCTACGCTTTCAGGTGGAGGGATACTTTTTTGCTCCACAATAAATCGAACTTTTAAGGCTTTTGCTTTTGCAATCTTAGGGGCTGAATATATTTTACGATGGCTTCCAAAGGGCACCCATCAATATAATAAATTTGTTACACCAAATGAAATTCAAAGGTGGTTAAAAGATGCAGGCTTGGTTCCCAGACCCTGCATAGGAATGACACTCAATCCTTTGAAGAATATATGGAGTTTTTCGGAAGACCTAAGAATAAATTATATAACAATAGCAACAAAATAAAATTAGTTCAGTTTTTTCTTATTTTTAGGAGAGGCTAGCTGAGGTATTGCAGACAAAGATATACCTTCATCTTGAAGGTTTTTCGCTTCATCCAAGCTAGCTTCTCCATAGATTTTACGTTCCTCCTTTTCACCATAATAAATAGCTCTTGCTTCTTCTGGAAATTTATCCCCGACATATTCAAATTTCTCTTTTATATGCTGTCTTAATTTTCCAATGACAGAATTTAAATCTGAGAGGTTCCGGTCTTTTTCCATTGCAGTCTTTTCTCTTTTTCGTGAACTGGCTATATTGGGAGCCATAATCCCTTTCTCAATTTTTGTTGAGCTGCAATAGGGGCAACTTATCAGCAATTTACTTTTCTGAGCATCATAATCGGAAGAATTAGAAAACCATACCTCAAATTCATGTTTTTCAGAACAAATGAGACTATACTTAATCATAACTTTAAGCTCACGCTATGAGATAAAGAAGGTATATTTTTTCTAACCTCATTTACTTCTCGTGGGTCGATATCACAACACATATAGTCAGCACGTTTGTTATCAATAGTTGATATAATGTTACCCCATGGCCCTATTATCATTGAATTTCCATAAGTGCTTCTTCCATCCTCATGAAGTCCAACCTGAGCTGGAGCTATTACAAAACTCCCGTTTTCAATAGCTCTGGCCCTTAATAATACTTCCCAATGAGCTTTACCTGTGGGAACAGTAAAGGCCGAAGGTATCGATAGTATATTGGCATTCGATTGAGCATAGCTTCTGTAGAGATATGGAAACCGTACATCATAACATATGGAGAGGCCAATTTTTGCAGACTTTACATCAACTATCACGGGAGTGTCTCCTGCTTTAAATATATTTGATTCTTTCCATATTTCGTCTTTGGAGACCTTAACATCGAAAAGGTGAATCTTGTCGTATCTAGCTTTTATTGCTCCTTTGGCATCAAACAGAAAAGAACGGTTAACTGCTTTATTAGGGTTTGCTTTTATCGCAAGTGAACCAATGAGTATATTCACTGAAAGCTCTTTAGCTAGTGCACTAAAAATATTGACCCCCGGGTCCTCAGATTCTTTATATATACTTTTAAGGAGTTTTTGAGGGTTACGCTGAACTATGTGTGTCATTTCTGGCGTTACAATTAATTCAGCACCATCGTTTGCTGCGGCTCTTATGAAATACTCAACTTCTTTCAGGTTACAAGCGATATCTGTCCCTGAACATAATTGGATAACTCCAACTCGCATTAAACTAATAATCCATCTAATTTACCATCTGCCTCCAATGCATGAAGCTCATCGCAGCCGCCGATATGTTGCCCGCCAATAAAGATCTGCGGAAATGTATTCGCACCAAATGACCTTTCTCGCATTCTATCTCTAACTTTTTTATCTAAATAGGCAGGTATTTCTTCGTAAACAACACCTTTTGAATCAAGTAATTGCTTTGCTCTCCAGCAAAAAGGACACATCATTTTAGTATATATTTCTATTTTAACCACAGCAGTGCCTTCTCGAACTTAAAATTGTTCTTTTACATACTAGAAATTAGCCTCTAAACAAGTTTAATAGTTTTAGCTAATCAAACAAATTAGATATTTTTCATGAAGCATGTTTCTACGACTGAAAAAATTTTTAATACTAAATTAATTGCACTTAGGCGCGCGCGCGCTGGCAAAAGAGAACAGTCTTGGCTAATAAATCGCTGTATTGATGATGTCGTAGAAAGAATAATTGATGTAAATAGAAGTTTTGACTCAATTTTAATTATTGGTGCAGACTCATTGGAAGATCAGCTAAAAAAAGCCTTGCCTAAAGATAAATATAATAAAATTAAATGCATAAATAGCATTACAGAATTAAACGAGAGGGGTAATTTTAACATAGTTATTTCTCTTTTAAGGCTACAAACAGAAGATAATGTTGCTGAAGTACTGATCAAAATACACAAAAACCTTAAGCCAGACGGATTATTTATAGCCGCTATGTTTGGCGGCAGAACTCTTACTGAATTAAGACAGGTTTTTTATAAAACTGATAACGAAATATATGGTGGCCTAACACCGCATATCTACCCGATGACAACATATAAACAAGCGGCGGAGTTATTGGTTAGGTCTGGCTATAACCAACCTGTCGTAGATAGTGACAGAATAACAGTAAATTATAGCAACTTAAATCGCCTAATTAATGACTTAAGGGACCTTGGGGAAACGAATGTATTAAACAGTAAAAGCAAACAACAACTCACGAAGACTTATATGAACTCCCTTACCAAAAACTATCTAAGTTCTCACTCAAGAGAAGACGGAAAATTAAAATGTTCATTTGAAATATTGTGGCTAACCGGTTGGATTCCTCACATAAGTCAACAAAAGCCTCTGAAACCAGGCGCGCCTAAAATTAATTTCGATACTCTTTTTAACAATAATAAATAAAGTTATTTTAAGAATCTTTTACCCACTGGAAGTCTATCACGTAGTTCTTTTGCCAAAGGAATATCAGCTGCAACCAACTCATAATCTTCAAGTTTATCAGGAAAAACCCACTTTAAAATCTGCCCTTCACAGGCTTTTGCAAATCCATCCCATTGTCTGCAGATATAAAGAACCATTAATATGTTATATTTTTCATAAGAATGCGACACAAAGGAAAAAGGCTGCAAACAGCTCTCACAAGGGTCTATGTTTAATTCTTCTCGTAATTCTCGAGCAATTGTTTTCTCGGGCGTTTCACCATCTTCGATTTTACCTCCAGGGAATTCCCATAATAGAGGGTGGGGTTTATTTTTAGGTCTTCTAGCAATTAGTATTCTACCATCTGGATCAATCAATGCGCATGCAGCCACATATATAGTCATTTATACAAATCCGTTATATTTATGAAAATCATTAACTGATATCGTCATTATTGTATCCTAAATAAAAACTCTCTAAAAATTCAGCTTCGGTAGTCAGCATTTATAGATATGTAATCGTGTGTTAAGTCACATGTATATATATTTGCCTTGCCATCCCCCAAACCCAAATCTACTGTTAAATCTATATTTGGGTTCTGCATATACGAAGAAACTTTATCTTCGTCATAATCTTTTGAAATGTCACCTCCCTCTGCTATAGTATATGGTCCAATAGAAATTGATAATTTATCCCTTTCTGCAGATTCTCCTGATTTACCTACTGCCATAACTATACGGCCCCAATTTGCATCCTCGCCAGCAATCGCAGTTTTAACCAGAGGTGAATTCGCAATGCTCAGGCCGATGACCTTAGCACTACTATTACTAAGCGCGCCTTTGATTTTAATTTTTATAAATTTGGAAATACCTTCGCCGTCTTTCACAACTTGTAATGCAAGGTCTTTTAGCACAAACCTAAGTGCTTTTATAAAGCTATCAAGGCTTGGGTCATAAGGATCATTTACTTTGTTATGCTGGGCAGTGCAGCTTGCCATTAATAACAATGTATCAGATGTAGAAGTATCGCTATCTACAGTGATAGAATTAAATGTATCTTGCACATTAGAATTAAGTAAGTTTTGTAATACGGAATCAGACAGGTTAGCATCTGTGGCGATAAAGGACAGCATAGTTGCCATGTCGGGAGCTATCATACCTGAACCTTTTGCAATACCATTAATTTTTACAGGTATTCCATTAATCACCGCTGAGGCTGTTGAGACCTTAGGGTAAGTATCAGTTGTCATAATAGCTTCAGCGCCATTTGACCATCCGTCATCAAATAAATTTTCATTAATATCAGGAAGGTGGCTTATAATTTTTGAAGCATCCAGCGCCTCACCTATAACACCAGTAGAGGCAAAAATTACTGACTTAGATTTGACATCAAATACTCTCTCACAACTCTCAGCTATTTTGACAATCGCATCTTTGCCTCTTTGGCCCCCGAAAACATTCGCAACACCTGAGTTGACTACAAGAAGGCTTGGACCCTCATTTTTTACAGTTAAAGCTTTTTTAGACCAGACCACTGGATAACCTGGGCAAAGGTTTTTTGTGAAAACCCCTGCGATTTGAGTACCGGGGCAGCCGTAAACAACCCATAGGTCAGTTCGGTTTTTATATTTAATACCAGTCTCTGCGGTGGCCATTTTAAAACCAGCTATTGGCAAAAGTGAGGGAATCTCTGATGGCGCGAAGGGTGATATTTTAAGCTTAGTCATTTTCGGTAACGTCCTGAGGTCTTTCCAAATATGTCTCTGATAAATCATTCAATTTAATTGTACTTTCTTTTCGAAGCTTAGATAGTAATCTATTGACCTCATCATAGGTCATAAAGTCTATAATACTTTCTCTCATTTCAGGCAATGTAGGTTGCGGGGCTCTTCTACGCTTTAGCAGCTGAACAATATGCCAACCATCTTTTGTTTCTAGGGGGGGTGAAAACTCCCCTACCGACAAGGAAAATGCTAACTTTGAGAATTCATCATCCATCATATCTTTCGAAAAATACGGTAGAATTCCGCCGCTTTCATTGGTGTGGATATCCTTGGAATATTCGGAAACTAAATCATCAAAACTTTCTCCCTCGGACAATCTCATAGCCACCTTAGATGCTACTTTAAAATCTTCGACCAATATGTGTCTAACCTGGATTTCATCCCTTTGCCCTCTTAAATACTTTTGCTCAACATATAACCTTTCTATAGTTTTATCGTTAACCTTACTCTTAATTTGTTTTTCAAGCATCACATTACTCAAAGTGACGTCGCGAGCTAATGCCAGACGCCGTATGACTTCAGGTTCTTGATCTAGTTTTTTCTCTAATGCCTTTAGAGCTAATAGGCGCTGATCTATGACCTCGTTTAGAACCGTATTATAAATTACGGAGTCGAACTCTAAAGTTTCCCCTTCACTAATGAGAGCACGTGATATTGCAAGGTCTTCAATGTCTACAAAAAAAATCTGAGTTTTATTAACCTCCGCTACCACAACATCAGTATATCTACTAGGAAGAATAGATTGAACCTGTGAGGATTGTTTTCCTCCGCAAGAGGTGAGTACTGCACTCAAAAAAACAATAGTTAAGATTATTAAATTAGACTTCAGCATGTTTTTCCACGAAAATTTAAAGCTTTTTGTTTGTTCCATTTCATTGACTTAGAGCAAGAGCATGCCTAAGTCACCAAAAAGCATTTATAAAGTTATCTGTGCAATACTACTTTTGCCAGCAAGGAGCCCCAATGTTAGGGATAGCAAGAAAGATTTTCGGTACAGAAAATGATAGGAAGCTGAAAAAGCTACGCCCTATAGTTGACATGATTAATGACCTTGAAAAAGAATATGAGGCCTTAAGCAATAGTGCGCTAAAATCTAAAACAACTGAATTTAAAAAACGCGTGCAAAACGGTGAAAAGCTTGATGACTTATTGCCAGAAGCTTTTGCTACGGTCCGTGAAGCGGCAAAAAGAACACTCGGGCAACGTCATTATGATGTCCAACTGATAGGAGGCATTACGCTACACACAGGGGAAATTGCAGAAATGCGAACAGGTGAAGGAAAAACACTTGTATCAACTTTAGCGGCTTACTTGAACGCTTTAAGCGGTAATGGCGTGCATATAGTAACCGTAAATGATTATCTTGCTAGCCGTGACGCAGAATGGATGGGGCAAATATATAATTTTCTAGGAATGACTGTTGGTTGCATTAATAATCATGAAGCATATGGAAATGAGCGCAAAGAAGCCTATGATTGCGATATAACATATGGGACTAATAACGAGTTTGGTTTTGATTATCTGCGCGATAATATGAAATATACTCTTGATGAGATGTCCCAGCGCGGACACACATATGCGATCATAGATGAAATTGACTCCATATTAATTGATGAAGCTCGAACGCCTTTAATAATCTCCGGACCTACAGATGATAAGTCAGAATATTATCGTACAATAAATGAATTCATCCCCCTCATTACTGATGACGGCTATGAATTAGATGAAAAAGCAAGAACAGCTACCTTTAACGAATCTGGGAATGAACAAATTGAAAATATATTAAGAAATCAAAATCTTTTGGAAGGAGATAGTCTTTACGATATAGAAAATGTAACAATTGTGCATCACATTAACCAAGCCTTGAAAGCCCATAAGCTCTTCATAAAGGATAAGGACTACATCATTAAAAAAAATGAAGTGGTTTTAATTGATGAGTTCACAGGAAGAATGATGGATGGCAGAAGACTCTCAGAAGGCCTTCACCAAGCAATAGAAGCAAAGGAAAAGGTAGATATTAAGCCTGAAAATGTTACTTTAGCTTCAGTAACACTGCAAAACTATTTTAGGCTTTACAACAAACTTTCTGGGATGACAGGAACTGCAGAAACCGAAGCCAGTGAATTTGCTGAAACATATGGGTTAGAGGTGTTAATTATCCCTACAAATAGGCCTATTCAAAGAATTGATAATGATGATGTAATTTATAGAACAGAAAAAGAAAAATTTAATGCAATTGTAAAAGAAATATCAGCCGCATCTAAGAATAATCAGCCCATGCTTGTCGGTACTGTATCGATAGAAAAATCTGAGTCGCTTTCAAGATTTTTAAAAGAAAAAGGTATAAAACATAGAGTTTTAAATGCCCGTTTTCATGAAGAAGAAGCTTCTATAGTTGCACAAGCAGGCGTGCCGGGTGCTATTACTATTGCAACAAATATGGCGGGGAGGGGAACAGATATACAGTTAGGCGGTAACCTAGATATGCGTTTGGAACATGAAATACCTAAAGACTTGTCAGACACAAAACGAAAAAAACTTGAAGAAAAAATATCCAATGAAGTAGAAAATCTTAAGAAACAAGCGATAGAGGCCGGTGGCCTTTATGTATTGGGAACAGAGCGGCACGAATCACGAAGAATTGACAACCAGCTTCGGGGTCGTACTGGAAGACAGGGCGATCCAGGAAGGTCAAAATTTTATCTATCAACTGAAGATGACTTAATGAGGATTTTTGGCGGGGATAGACTAAAGGCAATGATGGGAAAAATGGGGTGGGAGGAAGGCGAAGAGCTAACCAATCGCTTTATGTCCAAAGCAGTGGAACGTGCGCAAATTAGGGTGGAAACACGAAACTTTGATATTCGAAAAAACCTATTAAAGTATGATGACGTGATGAATGACCAAAGAAAAACTATATTTGAGCAACGTATGGAGTTTATGACCGACGACGATGTCTCAGATGTGATAGAAGATTTCAGACATCAATGTTGTGAAGACCTTATTGAAACTTATGTTCCTAAAAAAGCTTACGCAGAACAGTGGGACATAAGTTCACTTACTGAAAAAACAAAAGAGAATCTTGCAATGGATATCCCCTTTTCTGAATGGGCAAAGGAAGAAGGAATCGCAGATGAAGAAATGTTGATACGCTTAAAGCAGTCCACAGATGAGGCATTCGAGCAACTAACAGGTGGAATCGAGTCTAAAGAAATGCAACGTATTGAAAAGCAGCTGCTTTTACAGGTAATTGACCAAAATTGGCGCGAGCACTTACAGCAATTAGATAACTTAAAATCGGTAATCGGAATGCGCGCCTATGGCCAAAGAGATCCACTTAATGAGTATAAGTCAGAGGCTTTTACATTGTTTGACAGGCTATTAACTGATTTAAGGGAAGGCGTTACCAAAGCAGTTACTCGGTTGTTAATTAATGTACAGATGCAGCGGCAACAGGAACGTATTGAAAAAGTTCAGAAAATAAAAGACTCGGCAAGGTCACCGATGGATATGATGAGTATCACAAAAGATAATGACCCCCAATTATCAGAAAAAGACTTTGAAGGTATTTCTAGAAATAGCCCTTGCCCATGTGGTTCGGGCAAAAAATTTAAGAAATGTTGCGGAAAAACTAAATAGTACATCCCTCGTGAGCTTTTAAACTACTTACTTTGGTATTCTGTTTTAAAAATATTTTGTTTTGTGCCCCACGGTGCATCATTATAAATATCATGTGCACATATAAGCATCATGAAAATGCGTATTCTTCAAATACGTTACAAAATTATGTACTATTACTGTTCATTATTTATCTGTGAGTAGGAGTTTCATAGCTTACACGCTTAATAATAATATAATGGAGATAATTATGAAAAAGATACTCTTAAGCACAACAATGTTTCTAGCATTAACAGCAACTGCAAACGCACAGGACGTAAGCGTTTCAACATCGATTGACTATGTTAGTGATTACGTTTTTAGAGGCGTAAGTTTAGCTGATAGTGCTATTCAGTCGGGAGTTGAGGCATCATTAGGGGCTTTCACGGCCGGTGCTTGGTTTTCAACCGGTGTTGGTGACACATCCGAAACAGCAGGGGACGAAATTGACTTATATGCTAGCTACAGCTTCTCGCTTTCAGACCTTGTTAGCACCGACATAGGCATTACTTACTATCACTATCCCCAAGGCGGTAGTTTATTTGAAACTGATGGCGGCGGCGCTGGTACTTATGAGATTTTTACAAGCTTCGGCTTTGATTTACCTCTGTCACCTTCTGCATCAGCTTACTACGACTTAACTCTTAAAGCATTTACTCTAGAGGGGGGTGTAAGTCACAGTATCCCTACGAGTGACAAAACAAGCTTTGATTTAGGAGCTTCACTAGGTTTAGTAGATGGTGATGGATTTTCATACGAGTACGGGTCAGCTTCCGCATCGTTAGGTTATTCACTAACAGATGACGTTTCAGTTTATCTTGGCGCAACTTACGCGCTCAACTCAGACGATATGTTAAATTTTGAGAAAACTTTAGCCGGAAACCCCAAAGACAATTTGTTATTCTTTGGAGCAGGGATATCAGCAGGGTTTTAATAAAAAAAATTCACGCAATAATTTTTAGAGGGCCCTGCGTGGGCCCTTTTTTATAGCAAGCTCCGGCCAATATTTAAAAATTTACTTCTACGCTGTGTTACAAGCTCGGAAGAGCCTTTTCCGCAAAGCTCGTCCAAAGACTTGACTATAGAAACTTCAACAGATTTTATCATTTCATCGGAAGATCGATGCGCACCGCCAATTGGTTCTTTAATAATTTTATCTATTATTCCTAATCGTTTCAAATTTTGGGCTGTAATTTTCATAGCTTTAGCAGCATCTTTAGCGCGACCACCATCTCTCCAGAGTATAGATGCACAGCCCTCTGGCGAAATCACAGAGTAAATAGAATGTTCTAACATCATGACAATATCTGCAGTTGCTATTGCTACAGCACCACCCGATCCGCCCTCGCCAGATATTATAGAAATAAAAGGCACGCGAACAGATAGCCCTTTATCGATACTGCGCGCTATAGCCTCTGCTTGGCCACGCTCTTCCGCACCTCTACCCGGGTAAGCTCCTGCGGTATCAATAAAACTAATAATTGGTACGTTGAATTTTTCAGCAAGCTCCATAAATCGGACAGCTTTGCGATAACCCTCTGGTTGAGCCATCCCAAAATTATGTTTCAATCGAGTTTCAGTATCTTTACCTTTCTCATGGCCCATGATTAGAACGCTTCTACCTCGAATTTTTCCCAACCCCCCTAATAAAGCACAATCGTCTCCAAACTTTCTATCTCCAGATAAGGGCGTATAGCTAGTTACAAAACTATTTATATACTCACTAAAATGAGGCCTGGAAGGGTGCCGAGCCACTTGGGTTTTTTCCCAAGCACCTAGCTTCGAATATAAAGACTTAAGTTGTAATTTGGACTTTTCCTTCAAGTCAGATACATTCTGATCATGACTTCCCTTTTTTTGGGTAAGCAATGCTATTTTATTATCAAGTTCAGCAATATTTCTTTCAAAATCAAGGTAAGTGAGTGCCATACTACAGCATATCCAAAGTAAAAATGTACATCAATTAATGTTACCAATGAATTATTTTTTGTAAACCATAACCATGAGTATTCTTATCTTCTAAAGTCATCACTTTAAAATAATAAAAAAACTTACTGCCAATCTTTCCAAATTCTTTCATTTACTTCATTTCCATAACGCTGCACAAACCGGCGTTTCAGCCTTCTTTGCCAGTGGTGAGCAGTTTTAAGATTCATGC
>JABGVR010000051.1 GCA_018645985.1 Hellea sp.
CTCCTATGAATCAGGAACATGCTTTTTGTTTGGCTATTGAAAACTTAATGGGTATTAATGTTCCAAGGCGAGCAAAATTTATAAGAGTTATGTACTCTGAGATTGGTAGAATTCTATCGCATATGCTAAACATTACCACGCAGGCAATGGATGTTGGTGCACTTACCCCGCCTGTTTGGGGTTTTGAGGAACGAGAAAAGTTAATGGTTTTTTATGAGCGCGCTTGTGGTTCTAGAATGCATGCAATGTATTTTAGGCCAGGCGGAGTACATCAAGACCTTCCGCAAAAGCTTATAGAAGATATATCACTATGGTGTAAGCAATTTCCTGAAAAATTAAATGATATAGAGACATTGCTAACTGGAAATAGGATTTTTAAGCAACGCAATGTTGATATTGGTGTTGTGTCTAGACAAGATGCTCACAAATGGGGTTTTTCTGGCATCATGCTGCGCGGTTCAGGTATTCCGTGGGATTTAAGAAGAAATCAACCTTATGAGATATATTCAGAATTAGATTTTAAAATACCATTGGGTAAAAATGGTGACTGTTACGACCGTTATTTATGCCGAGTTCAAGAAATGCATGAATCTGTTAAGATTATCCAACAGTGTATCGATATGATGCCTGAGGGGCCGGTAATGTCGAAAAACAATAAGGTTACGCCGCCACGCAGGTCAGAAATGAAGCAAAGTATGGAGGCGTTGATTCACCATTTTAAGCTTTACACTGAAGGATTTCGTGTTCCTGAGGGTGAAGTTTATTCCTGCGTGGAAGCTCCAAAGGGTGAATTTGGGGTATACTTGGTATCAGATGGATCAAATAAGCCTTACAGGTGTCACATACGTGCTCCTGGATTTCCGCATTTGGCTGCTATGGACTATCTAAACAAGGGTCACATGTTGGCAGATGTTTCTGCTATCTTAGGGTCTCTCGATATAGTTTTTGGGGAGATTGATAGATGAGTGCTAGGCGACTATCCATAATCCAGCCCTCTAGTTTTGAGCTATCTGATAGTGCTAACAAGGAAATTAACAAGTGGATCAAAAAATACCCGAAGGACCGCATGCGGTCTGCTTTAATACCAGCTCTGTGGATAATCCAGAAAGATGCAGGTGGCTGGCTTCCTGAATTAGCTCTGCGTGCAATAGGCGATATGTTAGATATGGCATATATTCGTGTTTATGAAGTTGCAACATTTTATACCATGTTTAATTTACAGCCCGTCGGTGTTAATTATGTTCAAATGTGCGGAACAACCCCATGCTGGCTCAGGGGTTCAGATGAACTAAAGGGGCTTCTTAGTCGAAAGATAGGGGAGCAGAATACTCTTTCTAAAGATGGCAAGCTTTCATGGCTCGAGGTTGAGTGCTTGGGTTCGTGCTCTAATGCACCTATGGTCCAGATATCTAATTCTGCTGGTGATCATTACTATGAGGATTTATCGCCTGAAAGCTTAGAAGGTATTCTTGATGAATTAGTAGCTGGTAAGCAGCCTCCGCAGGGCCCAAGGAATGGAAGGTTTAGTTCTGAGCCAATAGGTGGAGCAATCGCTTTAAATAAAGATTTATCAAATAAAATCAATATACTAGATAAACTTCCTGATGCAGAAAAAGATACCAAGGTCAATTATTATGAATGGGACCCAAAAGTTAAAAGAGCAACACGCAGAGGTTGGGTTGATCCGAAAAGAAAAGCTAATTCCGATCCAAAAAAGCGTAGCGGAAACCTTGGTCGAGACCTTACTGCAGGACTGGTTGATGAGGACCCTGACATTGCTAGGCCTAAGCGCTCTACAAATACTAAAAGTAAGAAGGCTGGTAACTAATGGTTGAGCTGCTTAAAGACAATGATAGAGTTTTTCAAAACCTTTATGGGTTTAAAGACTGGGGGCTTGATTCTGCTCGTGATCGTGGAGCTTGGTTAGGTACATCGGCAATTTTAGCTCAAGGAAGAGACTGGATAATTGACCGGGTTAAATCTTCTGGCCTTAGAGGGCGCGGCGGGGCTGGCTTTCCTACTGGCTTAAAGTGGTCATTTATGCCAAAAGAAGTTGGTAATCGTCCGCATTACCTTGTTGTTAATGCGGATGAGTCTGAGCCTGGTTCTTGTAAGGACCGTGATATTCTCAGACATGAGCCACATTTGTTGATTGAGGGTTGTTTGGTTGCTGCATATGCGATGCAGGCCCATGCTTGTTATATTTATGTGAGGGGTGAATACATACAGGAGAGGACCAGACTTGATGAGGCCATTAAGCAGGCTTATGCAGCTGGTTTAGTAGGAAAAAATGCATGCGGCTCTGGTTGGGATTTTGATATTTACATGCATCATGGGGCAGGGGCATACATTTGCGGAGAGGAAACAGCTTTACTCGAGTCACTGGAAGGCAAGAAGGGTCAGCCGCGTCTTAAACCTCCATTCCCGGCTGGAGCAGGTTTATATGGTTGCCCTACAACGGTAAATAATGTTGAATCAATCTCAGTAGTGCCTACTATTCTAAGAAGGGGTGTTGATTGGTGGACTCAGTTTGGACGAGAAAACAATAAAGGAACTAAAGTTTTTTCAATTTCTGGACATGTAAATAATCCGTGCAATATTGAAGAGGCTTTGTCTATTCCTATGCGAACTTTATTAGAAACCTATGCTGGGGGAGTTAGGGGCGGCTGGGATAACCTTAAGTGTGTCATACCTGGCGGATCTTCTGTCCCTTTATTGCCAAAGGAAATATGCGATACGGTGTTGATGGATTTTGATGCTCTTCGTGAAAATCAATCTGGACTAGGAACGGCTGCGGTTATTGTGATGGACAAGTCAACAGATGTAATTAAGGCCATTGCTCGCTTGAGTTATTTTTATAAGCACGAGAGCTGCGGTCAGTGCACTCCGTGTAGAGAGGGCACTGGCTGGATGTGGAGAGTGATGGAACGCATGGTTAGAGGTGAAGCTGACACATCTGAAATCGATATGCTTTTATCAGTATCAAAGCAAGTTGAAGGGCATACAATTTGTGCTTTGGGCGATGCTGCTGCTTGGCCAATTCAGGGCCTAATCAGGCATTTTCGACATGAAATTGAAGACCGTATTGATAGTTATAGGGCTAACAAGCCCGTATTTGTTCAAGCGGCAGAGTAAGAAATGTCTAATTTTCGTAAAATTAATATAGATGGAACAGAGTATGAGGTTCCGGGTGAATACACTTTAATGCAAGCTTGTGAGGAAGCTGCGGGAGCAGAAATACCTCGCTTTTGTTATCATGAGAGACTTAGTGTTGCCGGTAACTGCAGAATGTGTCTAGTTGAGTGGGTAGGGGCTCCTAAACCACAAGCTTCTTGCGCGTTAACTGTTAATGACTTGAGGCCTAACCGGGATGGAACTCCTGCAAATATTCGAACAAACTCCGACACGGTAAAAAAAGCACGTGAAGGCGTGATGGAGTTTTTACTAATTAATCACCCTTTAGATTGCCCTATTTGTGATCAAGGTGGGGAATGCGATCTTCAAGATCAGGCAATGGCCTATGGAAGAGATACTGCACGTTTTCATGAAAATAAGAGGGCAGTTGATGATAAAAATATGGGTCCTTTGGTCAATACAATAATGAATCGCTGTATCCAATGCACACGCTGTGTAAGGTTTATTACAGAGGTTGCGGGAGTGGAAGAAATTGGGTTGGCTTCAAGAGGTGAAGATGCTGAAATTACAACTTATTTAGAGCAATCTTTATCTTCTGAACTCTCGGGAAATGTTATTGACCTTTGTCCTGTTGGGGCTTTGACATCAAAGCCATACGCATTCAATGCTAGGCCCTGGGAGTTAGAGAGTGTGGAGTCCGTAGATTTGATGGATGCTGTCGGCTCAAATATACGCATAGATAGCCGTGCTGGGGCTGTTCTAAGAATTATGCCGGTAATCAACGATTCCATAAATGAAGAGTGGATAACAGATAAAGCTAGATTTAATTGGGATGGTTTATCGCGTCAGAGACTTGATAGTCCTTACATCAGAGAAAATGGTAAACTGAGAGTTGCCAAATGGGATGAGGCGCTGAGCTTGGCTGCTGAAAAACTCTCAGGAGACCCGAGTAAAATTGCCGCTATTGTTGGTGACCTTTGTGATGCTGAATCTATGAAAGCTTTAAAGGACTTGATGAGCAGTTTAGATGTAAAAAACATCGATTGTAGACAGGATGGAATGACTATCGGTTCTGATCAAAGGGAGTCGTACCTTTTTAATTCTACCATAAATGGGATAGAAGATTCTGATGCAATCTTAATAATAGGCTCAAACCCCAGATTAGAGGCGTCTTTGGTAAATACTCGTATAAGAAAGTCATGGTTAGCTGGTAAAACAACTATAGCGCTTGTGGGTGAATTTTGTGACCTAACATATGATTTCGAGCATCTTGGAACAAAGCCCTCTGATGTATTAAAGTTAAGTAAAGGTAAAAGCGGTTTTTCTAAAATATTTAAGGAAGCAAAGAGACCTTCTGTTATAATAGGTGCTGGAGCATTGAACCGAAAAGATACTAATAAAATATTAAGTTATATCAATATATTAGCATCAAAATCTAACTTGATAACAGATCAATGGAATGGTTACAATGTACTCCATAATGCGGCATCGCGAGTTGCTGGATTAGATATGAAATTCCTTCCCGAGGATGGGGGGTTGTGCACTAAAAAAATAATTGAATATTCCAAAAGTGGTGATATTGAAACGTTATTCTTACTAGGTGCAGATGAGCTTGAAATGTCGAATTTAAATTCAACATTTGTAATTTATCAGGGTAGCCATGGCGATTCTGGAGCTCATATTGCTGACATAATTCTTCCAGGTGCTTCTTATGCAGAGAAGAATGGAATTTATGTTAATTTGGAGGGCAGAGTACAAATTGGAATGCCTGCTGTTAACCCTAAAGGTCAGGCTAAAGAAGATTGGTCTATAATTAGGGCTTTATCAGGTCATTTGGGTAAAGTGTTACCTTACGATAATATAGACTCATTGCGATCAAAGCTTTTTCAGGATCATCCATCATTTTCTGGGATCGGTTATATTGCGAAACCAGCTAACCCAAAGAATTTTGATGTTTTGCCGCAAAAGGTCAATAAGGCTTCAGATGATGTCCCTTTTGTAAACCCTATATGTGATTTTTATATGACAAATCCAATCTTGCGGTCATCGAATGTTATGGCTGAATGTTCATCTCTTACTGATAGTCTGGATATGACAGAGGCGGCAGAATAATGATCACATCATTAATTCTTTTCTGGTCTGACCTTTCGCCAATGGTGTGGTTTGGTTTAAAGCTTGCTCAGGTTGCAGCTTTTGTATTAATTTTGTCTGTAATATTAGCTTTTTTAATTTTAATGGATCGTAAAGTTTGGGCTGCAGTTCAGATGCGGAGGGGCCCAAATGTGGTTGGACCGTTTGGGTTATTACAATCATTTGCGGATTTACTAAAGTTTGTATTCAAGGAAATTATAATTCCTGCTGGGTCAGACAAATTTTTATTTATACTAGCACCTTTGATTACACTTGTAATGGCGTTCCTGGCCTGGGCTGTTGTGCCAATTGCGCCAGGATGGGTAATGTCCGACATTAATGTTGGTATTCTTTATGTTTTAGCAATATCCTCGTTAGGTGTATATGGTATTATTATTGGAGGGTGGGCGTCAAATTCCAAATATCCATTTATGGGGGCACTGCGATCCACTGCCCAAATGATTTCTTATGAAGTTTCTATAGGTTTTATTATACTCACTGTGGTTTTTCTGGCAGGGTCAATGAACCTCAGTGAGGTTGTAAACTCGCAAGCTGGAGGATTTTATAATTGGAATATGTTCCGTATTAATCCCTATAATACTTATGGCTGGTGGAATTTATTACTGTTTCCTATCATGTTTTACATGGGGGTGCTTTTCTTCATATCCGCATTAGCAGAAACAAACAGACCTCCCTTTGATCTACCAGAAGCCGAATCTGAATTAGTTGCTGGATTTATGGTTGAATATTCATCTACACCTTATCTGTTATTTATGTTCGGTGAGTATCTAAACATGACACTAATGTGTGCCATGTTCACTATTTTATTTTTAGGGGGCTGGTACGCACCTGTTGAAATAGGGGTTCAGTTTATACCTCCTGTTTTTTGGTTTATGGGTAAATGTCTTTTCATGTTTTTTATGTTTGCAATGGTAAAGGCTATAGTTCCTCGGTATCGGTATGACCAACTTATGCGCCTTGGCTGGAAAGTCTTTTTGCCAGTTTCATTAATGTCGGTAGTTATAGTTTCAACAATAGTTGTTTTTGTGGGTGGTACCTCTTAATGATTAATAGAATTAAATTTGTAATTAGGGGTGCTCTTTTATTAGATTTTATTTCTGCTTTTTGGTTGGCACTGAAATATTTCTTTAGACCAAAAGTTACTATTAATTATCCATTTGAAAAAGGTCCTCTTTCTCCTAGATTTAGAGGTGAGCACGCATTACGTCGTTACCCCTCAGGCGAGGAAAGGTGTATAGCTTGTAAGCTATGTGAAGCTATTTGTCCCGCACAAGCTATTACTATTGAAGCTGAGCCGCGTGAAGATGGATCAAGAAGAACAACTCGGTATGACATCGATATGGTTAAATGTATTTACTGTGGATTATGTCAAGAAGCTTGTCCTGTAGACGCTATTGTTGAGGGCCCAAATTATGAATTTGCCACAGAAACACGCGAAGAACTTTATTATGATAAAGAAAAATTACTAGCTAATGGTGATAGGTGGGAAGCTGAGATCGCTAAAAATCTTAAATTAGATGCGCCATACCGCTAATAGTTTTTATAAGGGAAAGAAGCCGTGTTAACAGTTATATCATTCTATTTACTTGCATTTACATCGATTGCATCTGCTTTTATGGTAGTTTCCTCTAAAAACCCTGTTCACTCAGTTATGTACCTTATTCTCACCTTCTTTAGTGCTGCAGGTTTATTCATTTTGATGGGTGCTGAGTTTTTAGCCTTACTAATAATTATGGTTTATGTAGGTGCCGTTGCTGTACTATTCCTATTTGTAGTAATGATGCTTGATGTTGACTTTGCAGAATTAAAGCAAGGTTTTCTGAGTTATCTTCCAGTTGGGGCGCTGGTGGCAATAATTCTACTTCTAGAAATGTTGATGGTAGGTGCTACATACTTTGCGGGGGAAACAAAAACAGTTGTAGTTAGGGATGCTGGTATCACTAATCTGGAGGCATTTGGTCAAGTTCTTTACACAGATTACGCAGGAGTTTTTGAGGCGGCTGGATTTGTTCTCTTGGTTGCTATGATTGGGGCAATTGTTTTAACACTTCGCAAAAGAGATGGAGTAAGAAAACAGATACCGTCTGAACAGATTGCTCGTTCAAAAGAAACAGGACTTAAAATGGTTGATATTGAACCCGGTATAGGAATTGAATGATGATTATTGGGCTTTCTCACTATCTGGCTGTTGCCGCAATTCTTTTCACAATTGGTGTGTTTGGGATATTTGTTAACCGTAAAAATGTTATAGTAATACTAATGTGTATTGAGCTTATATTATTAGCAGTTAATATAAACTTTGTATCTTTTTCTACACATATGACCGATGCCGTCGGAAGCAACCCAATGGCTGGTCAAGTTTTTGCGCTCTTTATTTTAACAGTGGCTGCAGCTGAGGCTGCTGTTGGTCTTGCAATTCTGGTTGTTTATTTCCGTAATAGAGGAAATATCAATGTTGAAAATATTGATTTGATGAAGGGATAGATTGTTGCTCTATCATGTAATTATATTTGCTCCTCTAATTGGTGCATTGATTGCCGGTACCGCTGGTACTAAGTTTGGTCGTAATATCCTAAATGAAAAATTATGTATGGTTTTAACGACCAGTATTTTATTCACATCTGCGGCACTTTCATGGGTCTCACTTGTTAAAGTGGGTATTAACCACGAAGCTGTCGATATAAAAGTTTTACGGTGGATAGACGTTGGCAACTTTAAAGCAGATTGGGCATTTAAAATTGATACTCTCACAGCAGTAATGTTGGTGGTTGTGAATTCAGTATCAGCCTTAGTTCACTTATATAGCTGGGGTTATATGAGTGATGATAATTATAAACCACGCTTCTTTTCGTATTTATCTTTGTTTACATTTGCTATGTTGATGCTTGTTACCTCTAATAATTTCATTCAACTTTTCTTTGGATGGGAAGGTGTTGGTTTAGCGTCTTATCTGTTAATTGGATACTACTTTAAGAAAGATACCGCTAACGCAGCTTCAATTAAAGCTTTTGTAACTAATAGAGTGGGCGATGTTGGTCTTGCTTTAGGTGTTATGACGGTTTTTTTAGTTTTTGGTTCAGTGAATTTCGACACTGTTTTTAGCTCTATACTTGAGAATAGTGATCGAAAACTTTCATTTTTATCATTTGAGATTAATGCATTGGAACTAATTGCCGCTCTACTGTTTATCGGTGCTATGGGTAAATCTGCGCAGTTTTTACTTCATGTTTGGTTGCCCGATGCCATGGAAGGACCAACTCCTGTTTCTGCTTTAATCCACGCTGCTACAATGGTTACAGCTGGAGTATTTTTGATTTGTCGCGCATCAGCAATATACGATGCTGCCCCTATTACATCTGGTTTCATAACTGCAATTGGGGCTTTCACTGCTTTTTTTGCTGCGAGTGTAGCTTTAGTTCAAAATGATATAAAAAG
>JABGVR010000052.1 GCA_018645985.1 Hellea sp.
AACCAGCCGACTAATAAGCGTTCTTTTATTAAATTAGTAAGAAAATTAGTATGATGTTTATCACCATTTAAGCATGGAACCGTGGAAAAGTTTACTCCCCCTGCTTCTATAAACACTTCTCTAGCTTCAATTGAAATTTCCTCAAGTGTCTCTAAACAGTCGGCTGAAAATCCAGGCATCATCACTACTATATTTTTAGTGCCATTTTCAGCAAGTTTTTCTAGAGTTTTATCTGTGTAAGGCTTTAGCCATGCTTTAGGTCCAAATCTTGACTGAAATGTTGTTATTATTTTGTTACCTAGATTACCCATCTCTTTTTTTAGTAATTCGGTGGTTTGAATACATTCTTTTTGATACGGATCGCCTTTTTCTACATAACTCTGTGGCAAGCCGTGATAGGAAGTAATTATTACATCAGGCTTCCATGGTAATGATTTTAAATGCTTTTTTAGGCTACCTGCTAAAATCTTTATGAATCTTTCATCATCATAATAATGCCTTACAAAACGTAATTCAGGTACATTTTTTCTTTTGATTAGGGCTTTAGCGACCCCGTCATAAACTGATGCAGTAGTAGCTCCAGCGAATTGTGGGTACATTGGTAACACACCTATTTGTGAACAACCCTTCTCTTCAAGTTTTTTCAAAGCATCATCTATTGATGGATTTCCATAACGCATCGCCACCTCAATTTCTGCAAAGTTTTTAATTCTTTCCTCTATTCTCCTAGCTTGCAATCTTGTTATAGCCACCAATGGAGCATCATTACCAAGGTCACCCCATACCTTTTTATATGCTCTGGCCGACTTTGCAGGACGTATTCTTAGTATGATCCCGTGTAAAATCCAGCACCATATCCAACGACTCGTATCTATGACGCGTTTATCATGCAAAAATTGAAATAAATACTTCCTAACTGATTTAGCAGTGGGTTGATCTGGGGAACCAAGATTTACTATCAATACCCCGGGTTTGTTTATCATTATGTATCCTATTGATCAAAAAATTATACTAAACTTAAATATTATCAGTGCTCTTAACTTGACCAGAGCAATAGTATGTTTACGAATAGATTTAATTATTAGTTCTATAGTCTGTGGGGAAAAAATGCGCAAATTATTACTCTCGGCCGCAAGTATTGCAGCACTTAACTTGATAGCTTGTGGCCAAGCTCAAAATTCGACGATTTCGTCCTCTGATAAATTAGAAGTTACTGTAAAAAGCCTAACAGAAGCTGCTAGCATAGGAATAGATTCTAGTTCGCCAACCATTCAAGAAGCCAAAGAGTTTTTGGAAAAATCAGAAGAAGAAATAGTGAAATTAAGCGAATTTGCTTCTAAAATATATTGGGTTCAGGCAAACTTTATAACAGAAGATACTAATTCATTAGCAGCAATGGCAGGTGCACAGGTAGCAAAGATGTCAACTCGTTTGGCAAATGAAGCAAAGCGTTTTAATAATATTACTCTACCTTCAGACCTTAGACGAAAAATGGATGGTTTAAAGCGTGGAAGCAACTTCCCTGCACCAGAGAGAGAAGGTGCAGCTGAAGATTTAGCGCAGATAATGACAAACTTAGAAGCCACATATGGTACTGGAAAATTCTTACATAAAAATAATATGATAAACCTTGGGGAAGCGTCAGATATAATAGCTTCATCACGTGATGCTTCAGAATTACAGAAAGTATGGGAAGGTTGGAGAACAATATCACCTGTTATGAAGGGTAAGTACTCTGAAATGGTTAAAATAGTGAATGAAGGTTCTCAAGAGCTGGGTTATTCCGATACTGGTGCATTATGGAGAGGCGGCTATGATATGGATGGTGAAGCATTCATAAAAGAAGCTGACAGATTATGGGAGCAAGTAAAACCTCTTTACAATGAACTGCATTGCAATACTCGAGCAGCTCTAAATAAAACCTATGGAAGTGATGTGCAACCAATTAGCGCGCCTATAAGAGCAGACCTACTCGGAAATATGTGGGGTCAGAGCTGGGGTAATATATATGATTTGGTAGCTCCAGATAATTCCAGCAAGGGAGTGAATATTACATCTTTACTCAAAGAAAAAGGGCTAAAACAAAAAGAAATGGTTGAAATTGGAGAAGGTTTTTTCACTTCACTTGGTTTCGAACCGCTACCAGATACATTTTGGGAAAGATCTCTTATAACAAAGCCAAAAGATCGTGAAGTTGTATGCCATGCATCAGCATGGGACCTTGATGACCAAGATGATATTAGAATAAAAATGTGCACAAAAATTAATGGTGAAGACTTTGTTACTATACACCATGAATTAGGACATAATATCTATCAAAGAGCCTATAAGAATCAATCTGTATTTTATAAGACTGGAGCTAATGACGGCTTCCACGAAGCTATTGGTGATATGATAGCTCTGTCTATAACACCAGATTATTTAGTAAAAATTGGGCTATTAAATCCGCAAGACTTACCTGGAGAGGACGCCGAAATCTCTCTTTTAATGCAACAGGCAATGGAAAAGGTAGCCTTTCTTCCTTTTGGCTTAATGGTTGATCAATGGCGTTGGAAAGTATTCAGTGGTGAATATAGTCCATCTGAGTACAACTCAGGATGGTGGGAATTAAGAGAGAAATATCAAGGCTTACGTCATCCTGGTGTATCTCGCCCTGATGATGCTTTTGATCCCGGTGCAAAATTCCATATCCCTGGAAATACTCCATACATGCGTTATTTCTTAGCTCATATATTACAGTTTCAATTCCATAAGGCAGCCTGTGACATGGCAGGTTTCGAGGGAGCTTTACACGAATGCTCTATTTATCAAAACAAAGAGGTTGGACAACGGTTTAACGAAATGATGGAAATGGGGGCCTCAAAACCATGGCCGGATGCTTTGGAAGCATTTACCGGAACACGTGAAATGGATGGTTCAGCTATATTAGAGTATTTTGATCCATTAATGTCTTATTTAAAGGGTCAGAATAAAAATAGATCATGCGGTTGGTAAAGCTAAATATTAAATAGATCGCAGATCTTATTACATATAATGATCTATTGAAGTTTTTCGTGTAGTGACTGAATGACCTTAAGTGTTTTCGCTAAGCGTACTTCTGCTTTTTCGAAATTACCTTTGATTAATATTGTTTGATTTTCTCTTAATCGCCATCCAGGGTTTTTTGTAATAGCGTTAAGTATTTTCGATGGGTCTGAAACCTCTTTACTTCTTATAGTAATTACTATCCCAAGGGGACCTGCATCTACTTTTTCAACACAAGATAACTTGCATAGCCTTTTGATTTTCATAACCGTTAGCAATGAGTTTAGTTCCACAGGAAGGGATCCGAAGCGGTCTATCAATTCTGATGATAAAGCATTTCCTTCATCATCAGACGTTATTGCTGATATACGTCTATATATTGATAGCCTTAAATTTAGGTCTTCAATGTACTTTTCAGGAATTAGTATGGCAACGCCAACATTTACCTGTGGTGACCAGCTATTATCTTTGTAGTATCCGTCGTCCTTAAGCTCCAATACTGCCTCTTCTAGCATATGTTGGTATAATTCCACTCCCAGATCCTTTATGTGGCCCGACTGCTCTTGACCCAAGGGATTCCCGCTTCCGCGCATATCAAGATCATGGCTAGCCAGTGTAAAGCCTGCACCCAAAGTATCCAAAGATTGTAATACTTTTAAACGGCTCTGAGCTCCTTTTGTGATGAGTTTATTATCGGGCATTGTAAAATAAGCATATGCCCTCAGCTTAGACCTACCTACACGTCCTCGCATTTGATAGAGTTGAGCTAAACCAAATCTATCTGCCCTATACACAATAATTGTGTTAGCAGTTGGAATATCTATTCCACTTTCAATTATAGATGTAGATATAAGGACATCATACTGACCGTTGTAAAAAGCGGTCATGATTTCTTCTAGGATATTCGGTGACATTTGACCATGTGCGATAACATATGTAACTTCCGGTACTTGTGCTTGCATGAATTCATCTATTTTTTTAATATCTGAAATTCTTGGCACAACAAAAAAGCATTGACCGCCTCTATAACGCTCTCTGAGAATAGCCTTTCTAATTGAAATGATATCAAAAGGAGAAATATAAGTCCTAACGGCAAGCCTATCAACTGGTGGTGTTGCTATGAGCGATAAATCCCTTATGCCAGAAAGTGCCATTTGCAATGTTCTAGGTATAGGTGTAGCGGTTAAAGTCAAAACGTGAAGATCTGACCTTAACTGTTTTAACCGTTCCTTGTGTTGAACACCAAACCTTTGTTCTTCATCAACTATAATTAATCCTAGATCCGAAAACATAAGAGACTTAGAGAGCAAGCTATGTGTTCCGACAACTATGTCGCACTGACCTTTGCTAAGATTATTTTTTGTTAAAATTTGCTCTTTGGATGAAACCATTCTTGATAGTTGTTTTACTCTTACGGGCAAATCTTTAAATCTCTCAGAAAAGGTTTTAAAGTGTTGTCGTGATAGAATTGTTGTTGGTGCAATTATTGCCACCTGTCTGCCGCTCATTACTACTGCAAACGCAGCTCTTAAGGCCACTTCAGTTTTACCAAATCCAACGTCGCCACAAATCAACCTATCCATCGGTTTTCCACTTTGGAGATCGTTTAAAACTTCATCAATAGAATTTATTTGATCATCAGTTTCAGCATAAGGAAACTTTGAGCAAAATTCATTATAGATATTTTGATCAATACTTATTGCTTCACAAGTCTTTGTCGCTCTTTTAGCGGCAATTATTATTAATTCACCCGCAATATCAAGGAGACGTTTTTTAGCTTTAGCTTTTCGAGCCTGCCATGCGGCACTGCCTAACTTATCTAAAGTAATGTTTTCTGCTGCTGAACCATAACGTGATAGGAGTTCAATGTTTTCTACAGGTAAATAAAGTGTAGAGCCTCCGAAATATTCAAGTTTTAAACAATCATGTGGAGCATCGCGAACACTTATAGTTTCAAGACCAATATATCGGCCCAGCCCATGATCTATATGAATTATTAAATCATCAGTATTAAGAGATGTAACTTCAGAAATAAAGTTTTTAGTTCTTCTTTTTCTTCCGCTATTTATTAACCGATCACCAAAAATATCTTGCTCAGATATTACAATAAAGTTGTCGATTTCAAAGCCTGTTTCCAGTGGCAATATAATTCTAAAAACATTTGAATCGTTTATTGCTAAAGCTTCAGAGCCTAATTTTATTTCAGGAATAACTAATCCATGGTCTGCTAATACGCTACCTAATCTTTCTGATGAACCTTCTGTATGTGATGCAATTAATATTTTTTTATTAATAACTTTTAAATCATTAATATACTCAATCACTTCATCAAAAACATTACAATCAGCTTTCTTCCTTTCATTTGAAAAATTCCTACCGAGGCGTCCACCGAAGTCTATCTTATTATCTGTATCAGGTGGCGTGAATAATGTATGATTACGTATCTTAAAATTTGATAATACACTTTTCCATTCATCGGGTTGTATGTAAAGACTCTCTATAGGTAGAGGTCTATACAATCCTGATAGTTTTGCGGGGTCACCTGAACCAGTATCTTGTGAGTTTACGTAATCCATACGTGATGAGTAGTAATCCTCGATCAAGTTTCTTCTTTCAGATAATGACTCTGATATCAAACAATCAAAAGCTATTAATGTCCCAGAAGGCAAATAATCAAAAAAAGTTTCTAGTTTATCATAAAATAATGGTAAGTAATGCTCGATCCCCTGCGGTCGAATGCCTTCAACAATAGATGAATAAATAGGGTCCTTAGCTACACCACCGCCAAAAGTAGCTATGTAGTTTCTTCGAAAAATTCCTGTTGATAATGTTGTAAGCAATACTTCACTTACTGGAGTAAAAGTAATGGTATTTATTTTTATCTTAGTTCTTTGAGTTTCTGCATCAAAAGACCGTATTGAGTCTATATCATCCCCAAAAAAATCCAGTCTTACAGGACTTTCAAAACCTATTGGGAATATGTCGACTATACCCCCCCTTATTGCATAATCGCCCGGATCTCGAACAATAGTCTCACGAATATAACCATTTTCAATTAAGTATTTTTGGAGATGGCTTCTTTTTAATTCTGAACCAGTTTTAATCGTTAATCCAGAGCAAGATAATATCTTTTGAGGAATCAGTTTTTGAGTTACAGCACTGATAGTTGATATTATTATCAACGGCTTATCATTCATATATGATAATATATTGAATAAAGTTGATGCACGTTTTGCTGCTAGATCTCTACTTGGTGATACTCGATCATAAGGAAGGCAATCCCACGCTGGAAGCATTAGCACCTCGATATCCGGGGCATAAAACTGACAAGCAGTAAAGAAAGAAGCTGCTCGTCTGTCATCACGTGCTATGAATACAGAGATACTATTGAGCTTACGTGCTGCTTTTGTAAAAATCAAAGCATCAGCGCCATCAGGCAAACCAGCTGCTACGATACTTGGTTCATTTCCCGCATATCTATTAAACTGTATTTGCATCTATTTCAGTGGTTTAAAATTCTTAATTCTTTTAAAGAGATCAGTATCGTATTCTTCTGGAGTAACTGTATTACCAGTTATCCACCCATAAATATCATGATCCTTACAGTTTAGTAATTTCTCGAATAAATCTATATCATTGTCACTTAATTCACTCATATGTTCTTTTGCAAAACCTCCCAGGATGAGGTCTGCTTCTTTAAAGCCTCTATAGTTTGATCGATATATTAATTTTTTTCGTTTAATGTCCATCATAATTGAAATCTATTATATAAAATCTTATGCTATGTCACTTGCGATTAGTAGAAAAATTCGTTTTACTAACAAAATGCGTCCCGAACCATTATTTTCTTATTTTTCTTCAACATCGACGTTAAATGGTGTGGGGCCTAAAACTCGTGATATTTTATCACGTGCCATGGGTCCAAGGTTATTAGATCTTTTATTTACTCCACCATCAAGTTTTATTGATAGAAGTTATACTCCTAAAATTTTCGAAATTACGGATAATGTTGTAGTCACTTTAGTTGTTACTGTTGGGTCCCACTCTATAAATAAAAATAAAAATCAACCCATAAAGGTAAGAGTTTTTGATGAAACAGGCGACCTAACTCTATGCTTTTTTAAAGCTAAAAAAGAATATTTAGATAAAATACTCCCTGTAGGGTCAAAACGAATAATTTCTGGGAAAGCACAATTTTATAATTCAGAAGTTAACATTGTTCACCCTGATTATGTTTTATCAATATCGGAAAAAAATAAATTACCACTTATTGAGACAATCTATCCGCTCACAGATGGCCTAACACAAAAAGTTGCACGTAAGTCAATATTGAATGCATTAGATAAGATAACTCCTCTTCCAGAATGGATAGAAAAGTCTATTTTAGATAAATATAGCTGGCCAAAGTTCAATGAGGCATTAATTAAAATCCATTCACCAATCCATCCATCAGATATTAAGTTAACATCTCCTCCAAGACTACGGCTGGCATACGATGAACTATTAGCTAAACAAGTAGCAATAGCTTTAGTCCGAAATAATAACCAAAAAAAAGTAGGAATTGCACATAATTCTATAGGTAATTATATAGATGAATTGTTGAATGAGGTAGAATTTGAGCCAACAAGTTCACAATATAGTGTTTTCGAAGAAATAAAAAAGGATATGAGCTCCCCAAATCGCATGACACGATTACTGCAAGGAGACGTAGGTTCAGGTAAAACTTTTGTCGCAGCAATGGCTTGTGCATATGCTGCGGAGTCAGGATCACAAGTAGCTTTAATGGCTCCTACTGAAATTTTAGCTCGACAACATCTCGTAACTCTAAAGTCATTATTAGAACCACTAGGACTTACAGTTGAAGCGATTACAGGTCGAGATAAAGGTATTCAAAGAAAGGCATTGGAGACAGGCTTAAAAGAAGGATACATAGATGTGGTTATTGGAACACATGCACTATTCCAAGATAACACAATCTTCAAAAAACTTGGTTTAGTAATTATTGATGAACAACATAGATTCGGAGTTCATGATAGGTTTAAACTTACAGAAAAAGGTGACAGCCCTGACCTCCTCGTGATGACTGCTACACCCATTCCCAGAACATTAGCATTATCATCGTATGGTGATCTGGATATATCTACAATTACAGAAAAACCTGTTGGACGAAAACCAATAGGAACACATATACTACCGATGCAAAAACTGGATGAAGTAATTGAAGGCATAAAACGTGCAATAAAAAGCAATAAACAAGTTTATTGGGTTTGTCCGCTAGTTGAAGATAGCGAATTGATAGAATTAAGTTCAGTTTTAGATAGGTACAATCAACTTAAATTGCTTTTTGGTGAACGTGTTGGCATGTTGCATGGACGCTTAAAGCCCCTTGAGAAGGACACTATATCTAAGGAATTCAAATCTGGAAAATATGATATTTTGGTTGCAACAACAGTTATTGAGGTGGGAATTGATGTTCCTAATGCATCGATCATAGTCATTGAGCATGCAGAAAGGTTTGGGCTTGCACAGTTGCACCAATTGCGTGGCCGTGTAGGCAGAGGTAGCTCAGCCTCCTCATGCTTACTTTTATACAAAAGCCCATTATCTAATAATAGTAAATCAAGATTAGAAATAATGCGAGCAACAGAGGATGGCTTTTTAATAGCAGAAAAAGACTTGGAATTGCGAGGTTCTGGTGACTTAATTGGCTCCAAACAAAGTGGCCTTCCAGCACACAGGTTAGTGGAACTTGATAAACACAAATCACTTTTATTGGCTGCTGATGAAGATGCAAAAAGTATAATAAAAAATGATCCCATGCTTATTAGTAAACGGGGAAAGTCAATTAGGGTTTTACTATACCTCTTTGAACAAGACTTTGGAATAGCGCTTATGGGTGCTGGATAGATTAGTTCCTATTTTTTTATATTCTTATCTGAATTGTCGCTTGATGAAACCATGCCTCCAGAAATTATCATTTTTGCCCCCTCTTCTGGAGTCATATCTAAGATTTTAGCATCTTTTTCTTTTATAAATAATAAAAACCCGGAAGTTGGATTTGGGGTTGTAGGAACAAAAACACAAACATAGCCGTCTGGAAGAATCTCGGCTGGAGCCCCTGAGAGATCTGCAGTAATAAAACCAATAGCATACAGTCCCTTGCGTGGATATTCAATCAAGCAAACATCCCTAAACGCTCTCTCTTTTTGTTTGGCAACTGTATTTATAATCTGCTTAAGCGAATTATAAACCGGGCTAACTACAGGAACCTTAGTTAATAAGTACTCCCCTGCTTTTATTGCTGATTTTCCTATAAAATTTGAGGCGAGCAACCCAAGTATAAAAAATAAAAATAGAGAAATAATTAGCCCAAGACCAGGGATATTGAAACCAAGGTAAGTATTTGGGTTTATAGTCCGTGGCAAAATTTTCAGTACGTTATTGTCAATTAACTGAACTATCCAAGATATACCGGCAATTGTGGCTATCAAAGGGAGGGCTATAATAATCCCAGTAAATATTCTGTTTCTAAGCCATCTAACTAAATTAAACTTCGCACCTTTAATTCCATCTTTAATGTTCATTTGCTTATCCATTAAAAAAGCATAATAATAATTTAAACTCTATCAGAGTAATTACAAAATGATACAAAAACTTATAAACTACTTAATGAGTCCATATGAATAAAAAGATAACATTAATAATAACAATATTAATTTTTTCGGTGCTTTCAATTTTTTATATGAGTAGCGATGTAATATTTCAAAATATTCAAGATCCACGTCAACCTTTTCAAACATATTTGAAGCCACCAGCACCGAACTATAATTATGAAAGCTCTTGGCTATCTTTACCAGACCTAAGTAATAAATCGATACCATCAGATACAAAAGGAGATGTATTTGTTGTTGTCCCAAGTGTTTATCGAGGAGGAAAACATTGGTTACTAAGGGATGAGGATTTACGAAGAAAGAATAAATTAAAAAGAATAGTTAGACCTAATTATGTTGCTCCTTATGGTGATGCAGGAAGGCTTTTTGCACCATATTATAGACAAGCCTCAATATATAGTTTTTATACAGATAGTGAAGATGCGCTTAAGGCCCAGGACTTTGCATACAAAGATGTTAGGAGAGCTTTTGAGTATTTCTTAAAAAAATCGCCTCCGGAAAGACCAATTGTTTTAGTGGGGCATAATCAGGGCGCAAGTCATATTCAGCGGTTATTAGCAGAAGCAATCGATGATAAAACGCTTAAAAGGTTAGCTGTTGCATACATCATCGATTACCCAACGCCTTATGATTTGTTTAATACCACCTTAAGTTCTTATTCACCATGCGTATCTAAGTCCTCAACAAAATGTATTGTTTCATTTGGAGCCTTCATGCCAGGGGATAAAAAAATAGCAAAGACATATGTTAAATCTTTAATGGTTCATGACGGTGAAGAATATTTACCCGCTAATAATCGACCATTATTGTGCACGAACCCCCTATCATGGACATTATCTGAGTCTTATATTCCTGCAAGTTTCCATAAAGGAGGCGTTGCCGCTGAGGGTTTAGATCCAGACGTTAAGCCTGCTGCAATTACGAAAGAGGTCGGCGCTATATGCAAAGATGGGATTCTTAATGTTGATAAACCTAACAGCCGTTCGTTAAGAAGACCTTTTATATTTGGAAGTAAATTTAGAACATTGCCTTCAAACCTTTTCTACGAGGATTTAAGGGTCAATGCTAAGCTAAGGGTGGAAGCTACTATAGATGCTGAATCCTTACCCGTAAGGGCTCCAAGTTTTCTCATTGATAACATACAAGAAATTAAAGAGAGTCCTATAAATTCTATAATTCGGTGATTGGATTGATTTTTGCAAGACTGTCAAATTTCAGCAAGTCATCAATAAGTTTATCGAATTTGCTTAATGGAACCATATTTGGTCCATCAGATGGTGCACTCTTTGGATCTTGATGAGTTTCGATGAATACACCAGCTACGCCTATGGATACAGCTGCCCTTGCCAATGTAGGAACAAACTTTTTTTGTCCAGAACTTGTTTTGCCTAAACCACCTGGTTGTTGAACAGAATGAGTTGCATCGAAAATAACTGGTCCATATTTTTTCATAGTAGTTAAACCACGAAAATCAGTTATCAGTGTGTTATAGCCAAATGTTGTACCCCTTTCACAAAGAAGAACATTAGGGTTATCACTTTCTACAACTTTTTGAACGACATTTGACATATCATTGGGTGCCAAAAATTGACCTTTTTTGATATTTATAATTTTACCTGTTTTAGCAGCTGCAATAAGTAAATCTGTTTGTCGACAAAGAAATGCTGGAATTTGTAATATATCTATCACCTCTGATACGCGCGAGGCTTGATCGGGGCTGTGAACATCAGTTAAACATGCCATGTTATACGTTTTTCTTATCTCATCGAATATTGGTAAAGCCTTATCAAGGCCGATCCCTCTATCAGAGGATATACTTGTACGATTTGCTTTATCAAAAGAAGATTTATAAATAATATTAACATCAAGATTATCACTCAATTTTTTTAGTTTTTCCGCAATCATTAATGCATGATCTCGGCTTTCCATTGCGCACGGCCCTGCAATAATAGTCAATCTTTCGGTATTGCCAATTCGGCACTCACCTCCTGTTGGTAGAACTAATCTAATTATATTGTTTGCATTTTTCATTATTATACAGTCTATAATGCTATATATGTGTCTGTACAGAATATGTTTACGTTTTTAATATATAAATCATGAGAAGTTATTTATTTTACAAAGATAATTATTCATTTGGAGCATATTAATATGTCATCAAAATCGCTTATAGACTTAATAGGAAACACCCCTCTAATACGCCTAAAAGGTGCATCTGATAAAACAGGTTGTGAAATATTAGGTAAAGCTGAATTCATGAACCCTGGTCAATCTATAAAAGACAGAGCGGCGCTAAACATAATAAAAAGGGCTGAGTTAAATGGGGACCTTTGTCCTGGCGGAACTGTTGTTGAAGGTACCGCTGGCAATACGGGTATAGGGCTTGCTATGATATGCTCTATACTTGGATATAAATGTAAGATTGTAATGCCTAATACACAGAGCGAAGAAAAAAAAGCAGCGATAAAATTGTACGGAGCTGAGCTTATTGAAGTTGATGCAGTTCCTTATTCAAACCCACATAATTATATCCATATTTCGCAAGAAATTTCAAAAAGAAGCCCTAATACAATCTGGGCTAACCAATTTGATAATATAGCAAACCGTGAAGCGCATATCATTGGAACAGGTCCAGAAATTTACAACCAAACGTCTGGAAATATAGATGGATTTATTTGTTCTATCGGCTCAGGTGGTACCCTTGGAGGTGTTTCATTGTCATTGAAGAAACTCAATTCTAAGATAAAGATAGCACTGGCAGACCCGTTTGGTTCAAAGATGTTTAGCTATTACAAAACAGGTGATTTATTATCTGAAGGCTCTTCAATTACAGAAGGAATTGGTCAAGGTCGAATAACAAGAAACCTAGATGGCGTAATTATCGATGATGCCTACAGAATATCAGATAAGGAGGCGCTGAATATAATATTTGATATAAATAAAGAGGAAGGAATATGTTTGGGCGGTTCATCAGGAATTAATATTGCAGGGGCAATTCGGATGGCTGAAGACATGGGTCCAGGAAATACGATAGTTACTATTTTATGTGATCATGGACAGCGGTATCAGTCTAAAATATACAACCCTAATTTCTTGCGTAAAAAAGGTTTACCCGTCCCAGTTTGGATGCAAAGCTAATAATATATTTCTATAAATGCAGAGCAAAAATATTATTATAAAAACAAGAAAATATTATGAAAAAAGAAACTCAATTTTCCCACATATCAAGACCTAGAATAGGTATCACAACTCCTGTCAATCATAACATAACAAAAGCATCAACTTTACTTTTTAATAACTCAAAGGATCTTTATAGATCCGATGTTAGAGGTTATGGTAGGCATGGGAGTGAGATACATGATGCATTAGCGCATGCATTTAATGTTTTAGAAGACGGTGTAGCAACCACAATATTTCCCTCAGGCTTAGCTGCATGCACTATCGCTATTCTGTCTTTAGTGAAAACAGGTGATCATGTACTGCTTACAGACTCCTCCTATGGACCAATTAAAAACTTCTGTATGCAATTTTTATTAAGCTTAGGAATTGAAACTGAATTATATAATCCACGCATTGGGTGTGATATTGAAAAACAGATTAAAAAATCGACTAAATTAATTATAATGGAAAGTCCTGGCTCTTTATCTTTTGAAGTTCAAGATGTTCCTGCAATAGTAAAGGTTGCCAAAAAGAATAATATTTTTACATTAATAGACAACACTTGGTCAGCAGGATTAAGCTTTAATCCTTTAAACCACGGAGTAGATATCAGCTGCCATGCAGCGACAAAGTATTTCGGAGGTCATAGTGACATAATGTGCGGAGTTGCCATTAGCCGAACAAAAGAAATAGCTAAAAAAGTAAAGAAAACAGCCAAGAATCTAGGAAACTCTATATCCCCAGATGATGTATATGGTATATTGAGGGGCTTCCGGACTTTGATTACAAGATTTAAGCAACAGGAAGAAACGAGCTTATATCTGGCCACATGGCTTAATAAGCAAAGTAAGGTTTCCCGGGTTATTCACCCTGCACATGTAAGTCATCCGGATCATGAGTTGTGGAAAAGAGATTTCACTGGAGGAGGATGCATTTTTAGTGCTGTATTAAAGCCTTGCTCAGAAAATGAGGTCGATAAATTCATTGATAGACTTGAATTATTTGGAATTGGTTTTTCATATGGCGGTTATGAAAGCTTATGTATAAATTGTGATCCGCAACTTGTTAGAGAAAAATCTGATAAATTATCTGGACCTTTGATAAGGTTCGCATGCGGCTTAGAAAATCTAGAAGACCTTAAAAATGATATTGAAAAATCGTTATTAAAATTAAGACTTGATTAAAATTATTATTCGTTATGGCGGGCCCGGCAGGACTCGAACCTGCAA
>JABGVR010000053.1 GCA_018645985.1 Hellea sp.
GTCTTTATATATGCGGCTACTGGGATGACGTTTTAATGGCGCTGACAGCAGTAAAAATTGCTGTACTTTATACGCTATTTGCTGTATTTTCAATTGTCATCAATATTGGTTCTCAAATGTTATCGACTTGGGCATATAAAGGTAATTACTCTGTAGAAGTTTCTATCTTAGCAGGAACTGCTGCGGGGTTACCACTGCGTTATTTTCTAGAAAAACGCTATGTATTTAATTTCACAAGCTATAATCTTGCACATGATGGTCGGTTGTTTGTTTTTTATAGTGCTATGGGTGTCATAACAACGCTCATTTTCTGGGGAACGGAATATGCTTTCCATCTCATTTATGACTCGGACTTTATGCGTTACATTGGCGGCACTATTGGGCTCGCAGTTGGCTTTTACGTCAAATACCAACTCGATAAAAAATTTGTTTTTGTGAACCGAATTAGTGAGGCTCAGCAATGACAACAACAATTAGCGGTTGGGGAAATTATCCACGACAAGAATCTCAATGCACAACACCGCCTAATGCCGCATTACTTCGCTCAACAGTTATTCAAGAAGGAAGTTTTATAGCTCGTGGAATGGGTCGTAGTTATGGTGATAGTGCCAGTGCCAATAAGGTGCTAGGAACCACCTGTTGTAATCACTTTATTTATTTTGATGAGCATACTGGAAAACTTACAGCTGAGTCGGGCATTACATTAAGAGAGATATTGACTGTGATTGTACCTAAGGGATGGTTTTTACCAGTAACTCCTGGCACTAGCTATGTAACTTTGGGCGGTGCAATAGCAAGCGATGTACATGGTAAAAATCATCATATTGCTGGCACGTTTGGACAGCATGTTACAGCTTTAAACCTAGTTCTAGGTACTGGAGAGTTCTTAACTGCATCGAAACATGAAAATGCTGATCTGTTTTATGCTACATGTGGAGGGATGGGTTTAACAGGCATAATTATCAGCGCAACCATTCAGTTAATTCCTATTCGATCTTCATTTATCAACCAAAAGACAATTAAAGCTGATTGTATAGAAGCTGCATGTGAAGCTTTTATAGAAAACAATAACACCACCTACAGCGTTGCATGGATTGATTGCCTAGCAAAAGGTAGGAACCTTGGACGAAGTGTTCTTATGCTTGGCGAGCATGCCAAAGAAGGTGGATTAGAAATCGAATTAAAAGAGCCAATCGCTATCCCTTTTAATGTTCCATCAGCATTGCTTAATAGCATGACAATGAAAACATTTAATACTATCTATTGGCATAAAGCAACGGATAAACCACACAACGCCGTGCCGCTAATGCCGTACTTCTATCCCTTGGATGCAATTGGTAATTGGAACAGAATCTACGGAAAAGCAGGTTTTTTACAGTTCCAATGCGTTTTACCAAAAAGCGATGGTGTAGCCAACATGCGTAAGCTTTTAACAGAGGTGTCAAACAGTGGAGAAGGTTCGTTCCTTGCAGTTCTTAAGCAGTTCGGTAAAGCCAACGACAACCTTCTTTCCTTTCCAACTGAAGGCTACACATTAGCTTTAGACTTTAAGTTAAATGCATCAACAATACAGACAGTAAAAAGTCTCGAAGCAATGGTAGTAAGTATGGGTGGAAGGATTTACTTAACTAAAGATGCAGTAATGCAAGAAACAACATTTAAGGCGACATATTTAAATTGGGAAAAATTTGAGGCTGTGCGAGAAAAATATGGTGCGATTGGGAAGTTCAGCTCTGCGCAATCAAAAAGGTTAGGTTTAGCATGAAAAAAGTATTAATCATTGGAGCAACGTCTGCGATTGCGGAGCACTGTGGGAGGATATGGGCTACCAGAGGAGATGAGCTTTACCTAGTAGCAAGAAATGAAGTTCATCTACAAACAATTGCAGCTGACTATGAAGTACGTGGAGCATCTAGTGTAGCTATTAATTGCGTTAATCTAAATGAATTAGATCGGCATGTCGATTTGCTTGAATCAGCAGAGAATGCAATGAATGGTGTTGATGTTGTTTTAATTGCGTATGGAACACTCTCAAATCAAAAAGAGTGTGAGCTAAGTGTTGAGGAAACACTGGCTGAAATTCAAACCAATGCGCTTTCTACTATCAGTTTATTAACGCTCATTGCGAATAGATTTGAGGCAAAAAAAAGCGGAACGATCTGCGTTATGTCATCTGTTGCTGGCGATAGAGGAAGAGCTAGCAACTATGTTTACGGTTCAGCTAAAGCAATGGTAACAGCTTTTACATCTGGTTTACGTCAGCGTCTGCATAAATCAAATGTAACTGTGGTAACTATAAAACCTGGGTTTGTCGATACGCCGATGACTAGTGAGTTTAAAAAGGGGTTTTTGTGGGTTAAGCCTTATGTCGTTGCTGCATCTATTGTTCAGGCAATCAACAAGAATCGAGCAGAAATTTATGTACCATCATTTTGGTGGCTTATAATGCTTTGCGTTAAGCTTACGCCCTCTATAGTATTCAAAAAAATGAGGATGTGAAATGTCAAAAAAGTTAATGCATGGTAGCTATCGTTCTATGATGGTTTGGTTTGTTTTTACCATATTATCACTACGATATGGCTTCGAAATATGGCGTGGTGGAGATAGCTGGCAAACCGGAGATTGGCTTATAAATTATAGTGACGGCTTTATTAGAAGAGGGCTTTTGGGCTCTATACTTTATTGGTTATCTGATTTCGGCGCTTCCTTACTTTGGCTGACGTTTGGGCTTCAAATCACAATTTATGGCTTGATGTTCACACTTGTTTCTAAGCTGTATAAAGCTTCAGAAAGAAGTTTGTTTTGGCTGTTAATATTATTTTCCCCCGCATTTTTGCTTTTTCCATTTTACCATTTTTCGGGTGGTTTTAGAAAAGAAATATTAGTGTTGACCTTGTTTGCCTATTTCTCCTTGTTGTTTGCAAAATCGTCTGTTTCTAACAGTAAGGTAATCTGGATTATTGTCTTTTATTTATTAGCTGGGCTGTCTCATGAGCTAACCATTTTTGTACTTCCTTTCTTTATTTTTGTGTTATGGCGATGTGTCGAAACAAGTCAGCTAGAGCTTAAGTATGCCATTTGGTTTTCGGTTGTGTTTATTTTAATTAGTTTTTTCCTAATAACTTTATCGTATTTCTTCAAAGGGTCTGTTGAATCTGCCTCAGTTATTTGTAATTCATTGGTTCACCGTTCGCTTGATCCAAATATCTGCAACGGTGGTATAGCTTGGCTTCAAGAAGACGCAAGTGGATCAATTCAGCGTGTGGTTGACATGTTTAATGGTCGATCTTTTAATGTTTTGCAGTTTGCTTTTTTGGCTTTTTTGCCAACCGCTTTTACTACATTCTGGAACAAAGAAACACTTATACTTTTAGTTGTATCAGTTGCTTTCATGGTTCCATTATTTGTATTAGCTATTGATTGGGGTCGTTGGATATATATCCTGGCATTTATGTTTTATTGTTTGCTTCTTTCAAGCAAAGTGTCGGTAAAATTGCCCTTCCAATTTTCCTATCTTGTATTTGGCTTGATTTACTTAACTACATGGAGTATTCCGCATTGTTGTGTTGGGGGTGCTATTGGTTCTGGCATTTTCGGCATTCGATAGCATCTTTTGAATACAAAAAGAGGGGCGTTGTCAGACAAAGCATAACAC
>JABGVR010000006.1 GCA_018645985.1 Hellea sp.
CCTAAACCAATTTTTAAGAAGTTTCGGTAATTTTTATAATATTTCAAAACACACCTCAAAGATATTCTTAGATTAAACCTACTAAATAATAAGACATTGCTTCAAGAGAGTTAACAAAAGGCAAAAATACTATACATTCCTGTACTTTATTTAACTTTTTAGTTAATTCGTTAGCAAACTTGCCGAAGCCACTTATATTTGATATGCTCAGCCTATGAATTATTACTTCTAGATAGTTTTTAACAATGAATTTACGTGATCTCAAATATATCTGTGCAGTTGCGGATCTAAAACACTTCGGGCGGGCGGCTGAGTACTGCAACATAAGTCAACCAACATTATCTGGGCAAATTAAAAAGCTTGAGAATGAACTTGGTGTTACTTTATTTGAAAGAAATTATAAAGTTATCCGAGTAACAGAAATTGGTGAAAAAGTTGTATCATTAGCCCGCCAAGCTAACTTAGCCGCAGATCAGATAAACAAGGTAGCAATAGCAGCTCAGGACCCTTTATCCGGTAGTATTTCTATTGGACTAATTCCTACCATAG
Source organism: Hellea sp. (assembly GCA_018645985.1). Classification (GTDB taxonomy): domain Bacteria; phylum Pseudomonadota; class Alphaproteobacteria; order Caulobacterales; family Maricaulaceae; genus Hellea. The sequence goes on from JABGVR010000006.1 coordinate 550, forward strand.
CACCCTATTTAATACCTTTATTTGCAAAAAAATTACGAAAAAGTATGACAAAAATGACAATAAGGTATGTAGAGGACATAACCGATCGTTTAGTAGATAATATAATACATGGAAAATTAGATATGGCTGTCCTTGCTACATCACCTGTAGAAGAAACCCTAACATCTATTGAGCTTTTCTCAGAGCCATTCTGGTTATTATACCCAAAAAATCATCCCTTATCAAAGATTAATAATATACAAATGGAAGATGTAGACCAAGAAGATTTACTCCTATTAGCAGAAGGACATTGTTTTCGTGATCAAGCCTTATCGATTTGCAAATCACCCCAAAGTACTCAACAGCAGTTTCTACAAGCAACTAGTTTAGAGACACTTATTAACTTAGTTATATCAGGCCAAGGAATAACTTTAATTCCGGCATTAGCAATTAGAAATAAATGGAACAGCAAATCGGAAATAATCAAAACAAAAATAAATGAGAAAAGCGCGCAAAGAAAGGTCTATCTAACTTTCAGGAAAGAATTTTCTAGATTACAAATTATTGATGCTCTAACGGAAATAATTAGAAATAGTTTACCTGAAACAGTTGCGACCTCTTGTTCCTAGTCTCAAAGCACTCTTGCTTATATTGTAATGCCCTTTAAGTAATCGAATATGATTATACAAAAAAATATACGCAATTTTTCTATTGTAGCCCATATTGACCACGGGAAATCAACATTAGCGGATAGACTTATATCATTCACTGGAGGGTTATCTGATCGCGAAATGTCGGATCAAGTCTTAGATAACATGGATATTGAGAAAGAAAGAGGAATAACAATAAAAGCCCAAACTGTTAGGCTCGATTACACAGCAAAAAATGGTCAAAATTATGTTCTCAACTTGATGGATACACCTGGCCATGTAGATTTTGCGTATGAAGTTTCGCGAAGCCTATCGGCATGTGAAGGCTCTATACTTGTTGTAGATGCCTCGCAGGGAGTGGAAGCTCAAACGCTTGCAAATGTATACCAAGCAATTGATCATGACCATGATATTGTTCCGGTATTAAACAAAATTGACCTTCCAGCAGCTGAACCAGAACGTGTACGAGGGCAAATAGAAGAGGTTATTGGCATTGATGCCTCAGACGCAATAGAGTGTTCAGCTAAATCAGGCTTAGGAATTCAAGAAGTACTCGAAGCAGTATGCAGTCAACTTCCCGCACCTGAGGAAAAAGACCCCAATGTTTCCTTAAAAGCTATGCTTATTGATGCATGGTATGACACCTACATGGGAGTGGTTGTACTTTTCCGTGTAATTGAAGGGACTGTGAAAAAGGGTATGAGAATCCGCACTATGAATACTGGCGCAAGTTATACTGTAGATAAAGTTGGTTATTTTTTACCAAAGCCAACCGATGTATTATCCATAGGACCAGGCGAAGTTGGCTTCTTAACCGCATCAATTAAAGAAGTTGCTGATGCGGCTGTGGGCGATACCATTACAGAGGACAAGCGTCCTACAAGTATTCCTCTCGACGGCTTTAAACCAGCTCAGCCAGTTGTTTTTTGCGGGATTTTTCCTGTCGACGCAGCCGACTTCGAAGATCTCAGGGCAGCCATGGGTCGTTTAAGGCTTAACGATGCAAGTTTTAGTTATGAGATGGAAACCTCAGCTGCTCTTGGATTTGGTTTTAGATGCGGCTTCCTAGGATTGCTTCATTTAGAAATAATCCAAGAAAGACTAGAACGAGAGTTTAATCTCGACCTTATTACAACCGCTCCTTCAGTTGTTTACACTTTAAACATGAGGGATAAAGAAAAAATACAACTTCACAACCCAGCAGACATGCCTGACATAATGCAAATTGAGAATATTCATGAGCCATGGATCAAGGCTACAATTATGAGTCCAGACGAATACTTAGGTGGAATACTTAAACTTTGTCAAGATCGCCGCGGTGTACAAACTGGACTTACTTATGTGGGCTCAAGAGCAATGGTTGAATATGAATTGCCGCTCAATGAAGTAGTTTTCGATTTCTATGATCGATTAAAATCTGTTTCAAAGGGTTATGCGAGTTTCGACTATCAAAGCATCGGTCTTAAGGAAGGAGACTTAGTAAAAATGAGCATATTAGTTAATGGTGATCCAGTCGATGCCTTATCCATGCTCGTGCATCGTAATAATGCAGAAAGTCGTGGTCGACAGATGTGTGAAAGATTAAAGGACCTCATTCCAAGGCATCTCTTTAAGATACCTGTACAAGCCGCCATAGGGGGAAGAATAATAGCTCGGGAAACTATAGCTGCCATGCGAAAAGACGTAACTGCAAAATGTTATGGTGGAGATGCCTCACGTAAACGAAAACTTTTGGACAAGCAAAAAAAGGGTAAAAAACGAATGAGACAGTTTGGAAAAGTCGAAATTCCTCAGGAGGCATTTATTGCTGCACTTAAGATGGACGACGCTTAGTATAAAAAAGCATGATATTAGAATTTTAAACTAATCAATTTCAGTATTGTTTTCAAAAAACTTTACTGCGGCTGCATCTCTGTCAGTTATCTCTCCATTGCCCTCAAAATACTTCCAACTTCTTTCACACTTGTTAAATCCAGTCTCCTTCAAATCAGTTACATCTATTTTGCTGTTATCATCAGAAAGCTCACAAATACTGACAATAAGATAGTCAGCTAAAGTATCTGATGGGTTACAGGGGTCAGAGTATGAACTATTCAAACTTATTCCTAGGTTTGAGGCTGCTTTTACTAAACCTGAATTTTTTGGACCAGCTACAGATGCTTCAAGACTTGACTTTATTTGTTTCTCTCGTCGCATTGGCTCAATGGCTTCAGATACCTGACCTCTAAAGATTCTTATAGTTTCAATGTCTCTGGCTATATCTTGATTAAACCATTCCTTTGGAGCCTTTTTAAATAACTGAAGATGTACTGATGTTTCTTCATTTGGAAAGCGAGTTTTCCAGACCTCTTCCATCGTGAAACACATGACAGGGGCCAACCAAGTTGCGAGCCGTTGAAATATAATATCCATAACCGTCAAGCAAGCCCGACGCCTTAAGCTCAAAATAGGGTCACAATACAAAGCATCTTTCCTAATATCAAAATAAAATGATGATAATTCAAGTGTACAAAAATTAAATAGCATTGTAAAAATACGTTTATGGTCATGATCACGCACAAGTCGTTCATGCTCAAGTGTAATTTCAGAAAGGCGATGCAATACCCATTTTTCTAACCCTGGCAGCTCGGAATACTCAACGGTGTCAGCCAGATTATAACCATCTAGAGCTCCAAGCATATACCTAAGCGTATTGCGTAATTTACGGTAGGTATCTACATTAGTTTGAATAATTTCACGCCCTATTTTTAAGTCAGTAGTTGTCTCTGAATTTGCAACCCAAAGTCTTAAAATCTCAGCCCCGTACTGCTTGTTGATATCCTCAGGACTCATTGTATTTCCTAATGACTTCGACATTTTAAGTCCCTTATCATCAACCACAAAACCATCGGTTAAAACTCCGTCATAAGGGGCTTCACCATAAACTGCACAACTCTCAAGTAGAGAGCTTTGGAACCAGCCACGATGCTGGTCTGAGCCTTCTAAATATAAATCTGCTCTACTAGGTAAATCAGACCGCGTTTTTAAACAAAATGCATGCGTGCAACCAGAGTCAAACCAAACATCAAGTATATCATTTACTTTATGCCACCCATTATCAACGTTTGGTATAAGTTCTTCCAGAGGCGTATCAAACCATCCGTCAACACCATATTTCCTGACAGCCTCTAGAATGCGGCTGTTTATACTCTCAGCATCAGGCCTATCAGTATGCAACTCTCCATTCGGGCCTATAATTAGTGTAATAGGCACACCCCAACTTCTTTGGCGTGATATCAACCAGTCGGGACGGTCAGCTACCATACTGGCAATACGCTTCCGGCCTCGCTCAGGCCAAAATTTAGTTTTGTCTATTGCTACAAGTGCTTTTTTTCGTAAGCCTTTTTTAGACATAGATATAAACCATTGCGGCGTGGCACGGCGTATTACTGGAGCTTTTGATCGCCAACTGTGAGCATCTCGCAAAGTAATAATACCTCTAGATAAAAGGTTACCGCATTCAACTAATGCCTTTAAAACTTCATTATTGGCTTTTCCATCTTGCCCACGTTTCTTGCCGCTATTTCGTATCACATCCAGCCCTTTGAATCGGGATGGCATAACATCAGTATAACAGCCAGCGTCATCAAGTGTCATCGGAACTGCAGGGTCAATACCTAAGCTTTCTATTTTTTTTTGGTTAGATATCCAGACTGCGTAATCATCTTCACCATGACTCGGAGCAGTATGTACAAAACCTGACCCTGTCTCTGCTGTCACGTGACTTCCTTGTAATAAAGGCACACTAAAATCATACTTTCCTTCAGCTCCATCCATATTTTTTAATGGGTGGCTTAGAACAAACGCTTCTATGTCTTTTGAAGGAACCTCTGTAAGCTTTTTATAAGATTTAATTAAGCCTGCTTTAGCAACAGACTCCCAAAGGTCGTCAGCCACAATTAGTTTATCACCACACTTAGACCAAGGATCAAAATCAGATTCTTCAATTTCCGTTACTTCATAAATACTATATTTTATTTTTGATGAGAAACTTACAGCTCGGTTAGCCGGAATTGTCCAAGGCGTTGTTGTCCAAATAACTACACTGGCGGGGGATAAAAAATCATTGTAATCGGCAAAGATATCAGCATTAGAAACTGGAAACTTTACATAAATCTGAGTAGCTTTTTTATCCTTATATTCAACTTCAGCCTCAGCGAGTGCAGTTTGTTCAACAGGACTCCACATTATTGGTTTCGAACCTCGGTAAAGCTGGCCTGTAGAAGCTATTTTTAGCAACTCCTCACAAATAATCGCTTCACTTTCTGGATTCATAGTTAAATAAGGGTTTTCCCAATCACCAATCACTCCTAAGCGTTGGAATTCCTTCGACTGAATATCAACCCAATGTTGGGCATATTCCCTGCAACGCTTCCGAAATTCACTAGGCTTAACCTCTTCTTTGCTTCGGCCTTTACTTCGAAACTCTTCTTCAACCTTCCATTCTATGGGTAAGCCGTGACAATCCCAGCCTGGTACGTAGTTAGCATTATAACCCAACATTTGGTGTGAACGATTAATTATATCTTTATGAGTTTTATTCATGGCAGTACCTATATGAATGTGACCATTTGCATATGGGGGTCCATCGTGAAGCGTCCACTGAGGTTTATCACTGGATGCTTCACGCAACTTCTTATAAAGCTTAATCTTTTCCCAATAATCGAGCCACTCTGGCTCTTTTTTTGGCAACCCGGCACGCATAGGAAAATCAGTTGCAGGAAGAAATAAGGTATCGCGGTAATCGCGTTTAGGCTTGTTCATTTTTATCTCAAAAAAAGAGGTTATATTTGATCGTTCAATTATACAGTTTTAAATTAATTCATAGGGGTATTAACATCAGATATAAAACTAATAAGAGAATTAAAATATTTATCTTCGTCATCGTACTGAGAAAGATGCGAACCGTTAGGCATATATGCATACCTAGCGTTTGGAATTTGAGTAGACATCCATTCCATATGTCCTGGGTCCATCGTATCATATTTAGCACCAATCACCAATGTTGGAACCGTGATTTTACTGAGGCTTTCAGTAATGTCCCATTTCTCAAGGAGACCGCTAGCCCCTAATTCACTTGGGCCTTGCATGGGTATGTATACTTTAGGATTCAAATGCTCCAGTGCTCTAACAACACCTTTAGGCCAGTCTTGAAAAGGTCGTCGCAAAATATGGTTAACGTAATGATGTTCAATTAAAAGTTCCATGTAAACTGGGTTATGATAATCTTCTGCATCTTCAAAAGATTTAATTTTTGAAAGAATATCAGTGTCTATTTTGGTCTCCATTACTTCAGAAGCATACTTATTATAGGCAGGTATAGATGACATCATATTGGAAATAATTAAGCCCTTAAGGTTATTTTGGTACTTAAGTGCGTATTCCATACCCAAAATACCTCCCCAGCTTTGACCAAACAAATAAAAATTACTTTCGTTCAAACCCAAAGCAATTCGGACCTGTTCTACTTCATCAACAAATCTGTCAATTTTCCATAAATCAGGGCTGTCGGGTTGGTCAGAAAAATAACTTCCGAGCTGGTCATAATAATAGAATTCAATACCTGCATCAGGTAAATGTTTACTAAAATTTTCGAAAATTTCATGAGTTACGCCTGGCCCTCCATGAAGAAGCAAGACTTTCATACTAGGATTATTTCCTATTTTCTTTGTCCAAACATTAAAATTCCCTTCAGTTGTAGAAATTTTTATGTGCGTTCCCTCTCCAACTTCAGGTGTCGGGTATTCAATTTTAGAACTAACATTCGATTCTGCGTTAGAATTATAGACTTCTGAACAACCCATTAGGAGTGTTAATAAAGATATCAATAAAAGTTTTAATCGCATGAATTTCTCTCTTTTAATTAAATGAAATATTAATACCAAACTCAATAAGTTATTTCTAATTTGTAATCAAATACTACAGTCTCAGATAACGATTTAAAAGAATTAATTATCAATAGAACTCGCTCTATATTACTTAAACCATTCTCCAGGTAGTGCCGCTAGCATTGTCTTCCAAAATAACACCATGGGCTCTTGCCTCATCCCTTGCTTCATCAGCAGATTTCCAGTCCTTTGACTTCCTAGCCATTTCTCTTCTATGGGCCAATGCATCGAATAGTGATTCGTCATCATCAGAAACCTTCCTTTTAAACCATTTAAAAGGATCACTTACGAGAATTCCCAACAGAGAACTTACACCTTCAAGTGCATTTTTAACTTCAGAAACTTTTTTAATTAACGAAATTGGAAAATCGCCATTATCATATTTATCAGCTTCATTTAACAACACATTTAAATTATCAAATAGGCTTTCAAGTTCTGATATAGCACCCACAGTATTGAGATCAGACTTTAAGCAATTTATAATTTTATCAAAATCGGGGGCTAGGCTTAAAGTTTCTCTAGTTTCTTTTTGGAACTGAAAATCAATTGAACTTAATCGTTTTAAAACTCTATACCAACGATCGAGGTTTTGCTTACTCTCCTGCAGAAGCTGTTTAGTCCAAACTAATTCACTTTTATAATGCGCCTTTATCAAAGAAAGGCGGATAACTTCGCCATCCCAGTCATCGAGTAGGTCATTTATCAATTGAACATTACCTATACTTTTTGACATTTTCTCATCGCCCATATTAAGGAACTCATTATGCACCCAGTAATTAGCAAGAGGTGCCCCATCATGAGCACACACGCTTTGAGCTATCTCATTTTCATGATGTGGAAATTTTAAGTCTATTCCCCCACAGTGTATGTCAATTGTGTAGCCTTCGGAGTTTAGAACATCCTGTGCCATAGCTGAACATTCAATATGCCAGCCAGGCCTACCTTTACCAAAGGGTGAATTCCAACCGACCCCGTCAAGTTCAGGCTTCCATAAAACGAAATCAGCATTATTCCTTTTTCTAGAAGTTTCCCCCTCTTCTAATCGTGCTCCAGTAATTAGGTCTTCAAGGTTGTTTCCCGATAAATTACCATAATCCTCAAACCTACTAACATCAAAAAATACATGATTATCTGACATGTAAGCGAATTTCTTGGAAATTAATAAAGATATCATTTTAACCATACTGTCTATATATTCTGTACATTTAGGTTGCTCAGTGGGCCTTAAACACCCGATGGCAGCTAAATCTTTATTATAAATATCTGCAAATTTCTCGGTAATCTCATGTATTTCAACATTATCTTCTTTGGCTCTTTTAATAATTTTATCATCGACATCGGTAATATTGCGCGCATATACAACACTTGAATCTCCGTAAATTTCTCTCAAAAGGCGAAAGAGAATATCAGCTACTACAGCTGCTCTAGCATTTCCTATGTGTGCATAGCTATAAACAGTAGGGCCACAGTTATACATTGTTACCCTATCAGGGTTCTGGGGTTTAAATACCTCTTTTTTTCGCGTTAAAGAATTATAAATTTTTAAGGGTAAATTTTGAGTCATTAGCTTATTATAAGAACTTTTTTAGAAGAAATAAACCATACTTATGTGATAAGTATGAAGCTAATTGATAGCAATATATTTTTTATTATATCATGAGCCATATTGTTAAAAATTAATTTCTAAATTAGCGAGAAAACCAATTTAGCTTCAATAAAATCAAACTTTTTACTTTTGTTGCTAGTATTTAATATAAAACATGCGCTATAGGGACCCAATGAATACAAACGTACCAAAGAAAACTGTACTGCAAGCAGTAATCACCTCTGATAAACCCTCCAAAGAGGAAGCCATGGAGGCAGTACGAACACTAATACGCTGGGCGGGTGACAACCCTGAACG
>JABGVR010000054.1 GCA_018645985.1 Hellea sp.
AGGAATGTATAGTATTTTTGCCTTTTGTTAACTCTCTTGAAGCAATGTCTTATTATTTAGTAGGTTTAATCTAAGAATATCTTTGAGGTGTGTTTTGAAATATTATAAAAATTACCGAAACTTCTTAAAAATTGGTTTAGGAATTGCAACTTTGTTTGTATCAAGCTGTGCCACAGCCCCTAATGACCCAACCACGACTATGATTGATTCTGAAAACCTTAGTCAATCTGGAGAGAAGACTTATAGTGAAAGTGAGCTACTTTATGCAATTTCAAACCATCTGGGAGTTACTTCTGAGTCGGCGGCTTCTGCTTTAGAGCGCTTGTTTTCCGATAGAGGTAGACCAGTTGGTTATATAACAGGACAAGAGGGTAGTGGTGCGGCCTTTGTTGGTGCAAGATATGGTCAGGGAACTCTTTGGATGAAGGATGGTCAAAAAAAGAAATTATATTGGCAAGGACCATCAATTGGGTTTGACGGTGGGATGGATGTTTCAAAAGTATTTACACTTGTCTATGGTTTGAAGGATGTAGAATATATATACCAGCGGTTTCCCGGAGCAGATGGTGCTGCATACCTTGTTGCTGGAATGGCAGTCAATTATCAATATGCCAACGGTATAACATTGGCTCCTGTAAGATCGGGTGTCGGGGTGAGATTGGGTGCAAATTTAAATTATACCAGTTACACTCGTAACCGGTCAGTTCTACCATTTTAGAGCTTCAAAAGCACAGGGTTAATCCCTTAATAACCCTCCAGATTTTTCCACAGAGGTAATTATATTTTTAGAGACCGCCTCTATATCATTATCTGTTAGCGTGGCTAATTTTGGAGATAATATTACTTCAATAGCAATTGATTTGTAACCTTTTTCCACCCCATTACCCCTGTAAACATCAAATAAATTGACTCCAGAAATCAAGTTTTTATCAACGGATTTGGCAGCTTGTATTATTTTTCTCGAGTCTACACTTTCTTTTACTATAAATGCAAAATCTCGGCTAATGGGCATAAAGTCTGACAATGATAACTCTTGTCGTGATTTATTTTTATTTTTTTTCTTCAATGGTATGCTGTCTGGCCAAATTTCGAAGGCTACAATTCTACAATTGATACCCATTTCTTTGAGTATTCGCGGATGTATTTCTCCAAATTCAGCTAAAATGTTTTTTGGACCCATTTGCAAACGACTGGATCGCCCTGGGTGCCAATAACTCTTAGATGTGTCGGTACTTTGTAGATTGTCAATTTTTACATTCATACTATTGAGTGCACTTAAAACATCGCCCTTAGCCGTAAACACATCAACTATTTGTGTTCCACTCCATGAACGTTTTGGTACAACCCGCCTTAAGCCTGCCAAGCTCTGTTGTTGATCCTGCGGCTCAGTTCCAGTATAAATAGGCCCAGACTCAAAAAGTGCTACATTAGGAAACCCTTTGTCAGAATTTCTCTGACTTGCTAAAAGTAAGTGAATAAGTGCGGTAGGTCTCATACAATTTAGATCATTAGAAATTGGATTTTCGAGTAATAAATCATCAGATCCACCATCAAAAATCTTAGCATGGCTGTGTTTAACAAAAGACCAGGTTATTGCTTCATTCATCCCGCGGTTTGCAAGCGCTCTGCGCGAATGAATTAAATTCCTTTGTTTAATGGTATTTTCGTACAAATCTGTCTTATTAAATTCAGGTAATTTTACAGGTTTAATATTATGATACCCGTATATTCTTACTATTTCTTCTACCAGATCTGCACCTTCTTTAACGTCCCGCCTCCAAGTGGGGACTTGGACAGAACAAATTGAATTAATGTCTACTTTGAAACCTAAATCAGATAAAATTTGTATTACCTTGTCTTCAGAAATATCTAAACCTGTTAGACTCTTTATTAAACTTAAATTGAATTCTATTATTTTTGGTGGCTCAGGAGTCTCACCAGACTGTACGATTTCACTTACCTCGCCCCCACAAATATCGAGAACCATTTGAGTGGCTAAATTTAGTCCTTCCATTATAAAGCCAGTGTCTACGCCTCTTTCAAATCTGTACTTAGCATCAGTATTTATGCCGAGTCTTTTTGCTGTTTTCCTAATGGTTAAGGGATTAAAATAGGCACACTCTACGAAGATATTAGTGGTGTTCATATTGCAGCCAGTTGAAGACCCACCTATAATTCCACCGAGGCCAAGAACGTCTTTATCATCACATATAGTTACATCCTCTATATTTGTATGATAGCTTTTTTCATCAAGTGCATCAAACTTAACTTCTTTTCCAAGACTGACAGTTATATTACCTGAAAGCGCGTCAGCATCATAAATATGTAGTGGTCTAGCGCGATCAAATGCTATAAAGTTTGTTATATCAACTAGAGCTGATATGGGGCGAAGTCCTATTGCCTTCAATTGGTTTTGCAACCATTTTGGTGATGGTCCATTCTTTACGTTTTTGATAACTCGACCAATTATGACCGGACATTCATTTAAAGCATTATTTTTCAATTGAATATTAGAAGTAAATTTACCTTTAATACTTTTTATAGATTTCGTTTTTAGTTTTCCTGCGCCAGTTGCTGCAAGCTCACGTGCTATACTATTAACTCCAAGCCAGTCAGGTCTATTTGGCGTTACTTCAAAATCAATTATAGGATCGTCTAATTCTAAGGCTTCAGCTAAAGGGGTGCCTACAGTAAAATCGTTATCTAAATCCATTATACCTATATCGTCTTCATTCAAGCCAATTTCTTTGCTTGAGCAAAGCATTCCAGATGATTCTATTCCTCGAATATTTCGTGGCTTTTTGTCTAATTTGAAGTCTGCACCTGGTATATATGCCCCCATGGGTGCATAAACCACTTTCATTCCTGTTTTAGCATTAGGCGCTCCACAAACTATAGTTTTTTCACCATCCAACGTACTAACTGTACAGATTTTTAATTTATCAGCATTAGGGTGTTTTTTTGCGTTGATAATTTTTGCAACAGTAAAGGACCTTAGTTGTTCTGCAGGATTCTCAACTCCTTCTACCTCAAGTCCTATAAGAGTCATTTTTTTTATGATTTCATCAACACTCTCATCTGTCTCGAGATGCTGTTTTAGCCAACTTAAAGTGAATTTCATTAGCTCAATCCTGTAGCGAGATTTGCTTGCTGAAGGGCCCCAAACCCATAATGCTTTAACCACCTAGTGTCGCTCGAGAACATATCTCTTAAATCGGGCATTCCGTATTTTAACATGGCAAGTCTGTCCACTCCCATTCCAAATGCAAAGCCTTGATACTCATCTGGATCTACACCGCACGCACGAAGAACATTTGGGTGCACCATACCACAACCAAGAATTTCCATCCAATCACCACCCTGTCCAATTTTTATAGATGAGCCAATTCTTTCATAGCGCACATCCATCTCGGCAGAAGGCTCTGTGAAAGGGAAATGATGTGGACGAAATTGTACTTCTACTTCAGTTTCAAAAAATTTAGATACGAAATCCATTAGGACCCCTTTTAGGTGTCCCATATGAATACCTTTATCAATGTAAAGTCCTTCTACTTGATGAAACATCGGGGTGTGAGTTTGGTCGCTATCGCACCGAAAAGTTCTGCCAGGGGCTATTATGCGTATTGGAGGTTCATCTTTGATCATAGTACGAATTTGAACTGGGGAGGTATGAGTTCGTAAAACCTTCTTTATCTCGTCATTTTTAGAGGACATGAAAAAAGTATCATGCATATCCCTAGCTGGGTGACCTGGCGGGAAATTAAGCGCTGTAAAGTTATGAAAATCATCCTCTATGTCTGGCCCTAATGCTATAGAAAATCCCATACTTGAAAATATAACCGCCATTTCTTCCATGACCTGTTGTACGGGATGCAGAGTGCCCTCTGAAAGATTTATTGGAAGTGACATATCTATGCTTTCGTTTTCGAGAGCTTTGTCAATTGCAATATTTTCAAGTTCTTTCTTCTTTTGATCTATTTGATTGATAATGTCATTTTTTAAAGAATTTAATAGCGGTCCCATTTGCTTCTTTTGATCAATAGACATTTTTCCAATTTCTTGCATCATGCACGAAATTTCACCTTTTTTACCTACCGCTGAAATTCGTACCTTATCAAGGTCTTTCAAATTATTGGTATTATAGATAATGGATGTATATTTATCCTTTATAGTCTCTATATTTTTCATGAGCTTCCTTGGGCATTATAGTAAAATATTAGGTCTTTTACGCCTCTTTTTTCTTGCGTCAACCAGTGTAAGGCATTCAAGTTTGGACTAACGCATGACTTTTCAAAATTTTGAGTGTTTTTTTAATTTGAGAAAAGTGTTCCGCTTTTTATTCAAAATTTTCGTATAGACTTGAGGAATTTCTGTATTTTTTGATTCAGTATTTACAAAAAACTTAAAAATATGTTTTTGAGTTGAATAGTGTGATATTTTATTTTGCATAGATAAACTCTACAACTCAAAAAGTTAAAAGGATCTGAATTTATTTTAAAAAAGGATTATTTTTTAATGATCAATTGGTAAGGAAATATCAAAAATTATATTTTTGTCGGTTTCAAAAGCCTTTATTTGACCATTAAGATCATTTATAAGCATTCCAGTGAAAAAAGGTTGGATTATCCTGCCATCTAATTCTTCAGAATCCATGTTCCCCTTCAATGCATCTTCTGTTTGTTTATCTAGTTTCGATTTTATACCAGTTGCAGAAATTACTAGGTTGATTTGTTTAGATTTTTCTTCAATCTCAATAGCTATTTGACCACCTCTCGGAACGCTTTGCGTTGCTAATATTAAGATATTAAGTAGTATACGTACTATATTTTTTTCTAATTTAAGCTCACTAGCTGCCCAATAAAACCTATGTTTATCTGTATTAAACATGTTTTCTGTAAGGAATTTCAATTTTTCTAGATTCATTACCTCTTTGGATGTGCTATTGCTGCCTAAAGCAATGCGCAAGTAACTTAGTTTAGCGCTAGCCTGTGAAGCAGCTAACTTAATTAACCTCAGAGCATCTTCATGCATCTCCTCTGAACTGGTATCATCGAGTACTTCAATAGCTGTGTTGAGTGCCCCTATAGGACTTATTAAATCGTGGCAAATTCGGGATGATATAAGGGAGGCTAGATCTGTAGCCATAATGTTTTTACGAGATTCTGTCATTTTAGACTATTCGGTTTAATTAGTTTATTCTCAAAGAGCATTGGTGCCTCTCAATTTTAGTTTAATATCAAACCTTCATGTGGGCTATCAAGCGTAAATGCTGGGATATTAACATCATATGATTTTCCACTTATCGCCTCTTTTACAGTGTATGTGCCTCTCATCATACCAGATGGAGCACTTAATGGGGCACCACTTGTGTATCGAAATATTTCACCAGGTTTAACTACTGGATTTTCTCCAACAACTCCATTGCCACGTACTTCGTGAACTTGGCCTCTTGAGTCTGCTATTTGCCAAAACCGTTCTGTAACCGTAAGATCCTCAATACCTTGGTTGTCAATTTCTACAGTATAAGCCCAAAAAAATCTCGAGTCATAAGGGTTCGATTGTTCGGATAAATACTCAGGTTCCACTCTTATAACAACGTCTTTAGTTCTGCATTCAAATAATGGAACTGCTGAATTTTGCATTATGGATCTCTTTTTTTAGTTTATTACAGAGTAAGAGGCTATCTCTTAGTTTTGTACGCTATATTAGCAAGACTTTTTGTATGTCTCCACTGAAATATTTAACTTGAGGGTTGTTTCAAACGTCAAGGATGTTAATCGATAGTTATGAATGAAGGTATTTCACCAAAACAGGTCATAAAAAAGCTGATTGAGTCAGGTCATATTACTTGTCCAAACGCTGACTTGGGTAGGAGATCGACGCAATTGCAACCCGCATCTCTTGACTTAAGTTTAGGTTACAAAGCCTATCGTATTAGAGCTAGTTTTTTGCCAGGAAAAAACCGAACTGTAAAACAGTGTCTTTCAGATGTTAAAATGCATGAAATTGACTTGAGTTCAGGGGCTGTTTTAGAAACTGGCTGTGTGTACCTCGTTCCGCTTCAAGAAGCGTTAAATTTACCGGATTATTTAAGTGCTAGGGCAAACCCTAAAAGTTCAACAGGAAGATTAGATGTTTTTACAAGAGTTATTTGTGACGGCGCCAATAGTTTTGACGTAATCCCAAATGGCTATCAAGGCCCTCTATATGTAGAAATTGCCCCCCGAACTTTCTCAATACTTGTAAAGCCTGGAGACCGCTTGGTGCAAATGCGATTTAGGAAAGGTATTGCAAAAACTATCAGAACCCAGACCGTGAGTATAGATTTGCAGGGCTTTGATAGTAATATTGTTGGATGGCGTGCACGTAGGCATGCTGGGCTTGTAGACATCTCTGCTGTTGATGGGCATATTGCTCGTGATTATTGGGAACCATTGTTTGCGGAAACCAGTCAATTAGTTTTGGATCCAGATGAATTTTATATTCTTGCCTCTAAAGAGTCTGTGTCCATCCCAAGAAATGAGGCTGCAGAAATGGCTCCAATAGCGACAGAAATAGGCGAGTTTCGGGCTCATTATGCAGGTTTTTTTGATCCAGGCTTTGGTATGGCTGATGTTGGGGGTGAGGGATCACGAGCGGTGTTAGAGGTTCGAGGTAGGGATGTACCTTTTTTACTCCGACATGGTCAACCAGTTGCAAAATTAGTTTTTGAACCAATGATGGATATACCTGATTTTTTATATGGACAAAATGGCTCTCATTACCAAGCTCAAGATTTAAGGCTCTCTAAGCATTTTAAAGTTTAACCTGAGCAGCTAGCGCCCCCTAATACACAGAATTTTGAACAGTGAGGGTGGTTTAACTGTACCGGTTTCATACTTTGCTTTAGTGTTTTTCCTGTCTCGAATTGCTTATTATCCCACAGAAGTGTACAAGCAAGAACAGACGCACCAGTTTCATTTTTACGGCGCACTACCATTCTTGATGTTGCACACATCATATCTCTAGGTTGCACATTTAAAATGCTCCAACAATTTTTAGAAATTTCTGGGACATCAATATTTTCATCCATTTCTGGAAACAAAGTAAGCACTTCTTTATTATCCAAATTAATTTTCAATTTATTTCTTTTTATGAGTTCATGATAACCTTGTATTGCATCATACTCACTCTCCGCAAACTCAGATCTTCCTGCGATGTTTATGAGAAAGCTATTTTCATCAAGCCAATTTAACCCTTCAAGTGCGCGCCTAAAACTACCCTTTCCCCTCTCTTTATCATGACCCTCTTCTGTGTAATGATCTAGGCTTACTCTCAAAGTTAACTTATTTCCGTATTTCTGTTTAAGAGTAAGTAAGCCTTTTTGTACTTTGGGTCGCATCATTGGACGCATTGCATTTGTCAGTATCAGTAATTTGTGGCCACGTTGAAGTACTATTTCTGATAATTCAATTGCATCTGGGTTAAGGTATGGCTCCCCACCGGTAAAGCCAATCTCTATTCTATTTTTACTTATCGAGTCTATTTCGTCTAGATAGGGGAGTATATCATTTGGCTTTAAATATACAAAATGGTCAGCCCGTGGGCTACTTTTAATGTAACAATTCTTACACTCAATATTACATTGCGAACCAAGGTTAAACCATAATGTTCTGAATTTATGAAATGAAACTGAAGCTCTGATATCGCCGCCTAAAGTGTAGTTAGGGTCTTGAAATTTATTTTTATCAATTGATTTAGACATAGTTAATGAGATTATTCACTAGTTTACAATTCGGTTTATGTGGCCCATTTTTCTGCCTGGCTTAACTGTTTTCTTACCATAAAGGTGAATAAATGTTTTTGATGTTTTAGAGGTTTCATTTAAATTTCTATAGTCATCTCCAATTAAATTAGTCATTTCCACTTTATTTTTTGGATTAGTATCACCCATAGGCCAACCTGTTATTGCGCGGATATGTAATTCAAATTGATCAACGCAACCTGCATTTTGTGTCCAGTGACCAGAATTATGAACACGCGGTGCTATTTCGTTAACAAGCAGGTCACCATTCTCTTGTTCAAAAAATTCAATTGCTATTACACCTACGTAATCCAATGAATTTAAAACTTTTAAAGCGATATTTTGTGCATTCTTATTATCTGGAACTGACGGCGCAACACTTCTGTGTAAAATGTGGTTCTTATGTATGTTTTCAATTAAAGGGTAAGAAGCAGTTTCCCCTAATTGACTTCTAGCAGCAACTACAGAGACCTCTCTTTTAAAATTTATGAACTGTTCAAGTATTGCAGGGCTATCTTTCATACTTTCCCAAGCAGCAGATATTTCATTTTGTGATTTAATTATGAACTGACCTTTTCCATCATAACCAAAACGTCTTGTTTTTAAAACTGCAGGTAGTCCTATCTTTATGATTGCTTTCTTTAAGTCATCAAGAGAACTTATTTTTTCAAACTCTGTGACAGGAACGTTAGCCTCATCACGAATAAATTTTTTTTCTATATAACGGTCTTGAGCAATTTTGAGAGGAAAAGATCCAGGATAAAGTGGTTTTATTGTTTCAACAAAGGCCGCTGTTAGTGCTGGGACATTTTCAAACTCGTAAGTGATGACATCACACGCTTCAACAAAGGCTTTAATGCGTTTCAAATCATCATATTCACCGTTTGTTTCAAACTTTGAAACTTCTGCGGCAGGCCCGGAAATGTGTGGGTCATATATGTGACAATGAAATCCTAGTCGCGATGCTGCAGTGCTAAGCATTCTGCCTAATTGACCACCGCCAATTATTCCAATTGTGCTACCGGGGGGGAGCAGTATTTTTTCTTCACCTGACATGACTTTAACCTTCAGGGAATTCTTTAACTGAGTTAGACTGTGCTTTTCGCCAAGAGACCAAAGATTGCTCAATTTCCTTATCTGAAACCGATAAAATAGATGCAGACAAAATTCCTGCATTCTTTGCACCAGCTTTTCCTATTGCCAATGTTCCAACCGGTATTCCACCCGGCATTTGAGCTATCGAAAGAAGGCTATCCATTCCAGAAAGAGCTTTAGACTCTATTGGAACACCAAGAACTGGTAGATGTGTCATTGATGCCACCATTCCCGGTAGGTGAGCCGCTCCACCGGCGCCAGCAATAATTACCTTGTATCCATCTGATTGTGCATTCTTGGCAAAATTTACAAGCCTATCAGGCGTTCGGTGTGCTGAAATAATCTTTGTTGCGTACTTAACGCCAAGCTCATCTAACACATCTGCTGAATGTTTCATAGTAGGCCAATCTGAATTTGAACCCATAATGATTGCTATTGGAACTGTCATGGTAGCTCTCTTTTAATCCCACGCTAGAAAGCCATACACAATAACTAATGCAGCGGGAGGGTCAAATGGAAAAATTTTTTAAATTTTATAGCTTATCTCGAGAGATAACACTAAAATTTTTTCTATGGGCCCCGTTACTTAAACTCAGTCTTGTGTTAAATTAGATATCTTCTATGGTTTTCCAAGTTATATAAAAATTAAGGAATTAAAAAATGGACCGTGTGTTTATTGTAACTGGTGCTGCAAATGGAATTGGCTTTGCTTGTGCTCGTAGGTTGCTTGAGGATGGTTACAGGGTTGTTCTGGCCGATATTGACAAGGTTAGAGGCCAGCAAGCCATCAAAGAAATGGGTTTCGGGAATGATGAAGCCTTATTTGTTGAGTGTGATATTTCAAAAAAGCTTGAGGTTCATAATTTAATTGCAGAATCACTTGCCGCATTCGGACATATTGATGGTTTGATAAACAACGCAGGTATTGCTGTTAAAGGAGGTGCTCTTGATTTACCTGAAGATGATTTTGACCGTGTTATAGCTACTAATCTAAAGGGTTCATTTTTAGTCTCAAAAGCTGTTGCTAACTATTTTGTTTCTGAAATAGAAAGTAGAGAAGACCGTTCGAGGTTAACTGACCGACCGTACTCGATTGTTAATATGTCATCAATAAACGATACCGTCGCTATACCAGACTACTTAGCTTATACTGTATCAAAAGGCGGGCTACTTCAACTTACTAAGTCCATGGCGCTTGAGTTGGCACCTTACGGGATAAGAGTAAATGCAATTGGACCCGGTTCGGTGAAAACTGATATGCTTTCAAATGTGGCTGGCGACGGACTTGATAAAATTTATTCTCGAACACCATTAGGACGTCTTGCTTTACCTGATGAGATTGCAGGGGTGGCTGCTTTTTTATTAGGCGAAGATAGTAGTTATATCACAGGTCAATGTATATATGTGGACGGAGGCCGCTTAGCCTTAAACTACACGATGCCAAAGAAGCAAAGCATAGATGATATATGAGACTAAGTAATTTGAATTTGAAAACAATTATACTTTTGAGGGCTTAAACAAGCTTTCTAAAGTATGCTCAACTTTAGACTGGTTTGTATCAGTCTCCACAGTAGTTTTTTCCACTGGCTTTAAGCTCTCTCCAGTCTCTTGTTGAGTTTTTGCTTCAAGCTTTGCTTTTTTATCGGATGCTTTTTTTACTGTGTTATCTAAATCGATTTGGGTACAAAGCCCTAAGGAGACAGGGTCAATGGGGTTAATAGTATTGATTTTCCAATGTGTGCGTTCACGTATAGAATTGATTGTTGGTTTAGTTGTACCAATTAATTTGGAAATTTGAGCATCTGACACTTCTGGGTGATATCTAACAATCCATGCAATAGCATCAGGACGATCTTGCCTTCTAGAAAGCGGAGTATAGCGCGGTCCTTTTTTCTTAGATTTGTTAGATTGTAAGGTATCACTATCGAATGTGTTTGCTTTCATAGCATAATTACTATCTTTTTCTGCTTTTTCGATTTCTTCACGGCTGACTTGGCCATTTGCGATTGGATCTGCGCCTAGTATGCCAGCGGCCACATCGCCATCGGCAATACCTTCAACTTCAAGGATATGTAATACACAGAATTCACTTATTTGTTTAAAAGTCATTCCTGTGTTATCTATCAGCCATACTGCTGTTGCTTTTGGCATTAGTATCTGCGTCATGGGGCCTCCAAATTTAGCCAAGAAAAAACCCCGCTTCGCGGGGCAAATTCTGAATTTAAAAACTGTGTTTCTAATTCAGAATTTATCTATAAGGTGTATGTTAAATTATAGCAAGAGAAGTTTGAAATGGAAAATGATGTAAAGAGTGCCTTGGAAAACTATCATATCAATGAAGATCTCTATGGTTTATCTATTGAAGAGCTTAAAGTAAGAATAAAAGTATTTAACAATGAAATTTTACGCTTTGAAAAAGAGTTGCTGAAGAAAAATTCTGACTTATCAGCGGCTGATCAACTGTTTTCTTCGAAAAAATGATTTACCCAAATGTGATCTAGCGGTTGCAAAGCAGCAAGGTAGAGTTATTAACTGATGATGTGAAATAAACCAGTGTACTAAAGTTAAGTAATGAATTCTAAAAAAAATAAAACAAACCCAGATGGAGGTTCGCTAGGTACGTTTCGATCTCAAGCTGAAGCTCGATTAGTTGAGTTTGTTAACTCAGATCTACTAGATAACCTAATTGAGGAGCTTTCATATCTAAATTCTAGTATTTTAGTTTTTTTTGATAAGGACTATGCAGTAGGTGAAGAAAGTCAAAGGAATATTATATTATCTCAAGAGAGCCAATGCAAAGAATTCATTGATCAGTTGAAAAAATGGATTGAAGTTCAGGTCTCACTCAAAAATAAAAAAATAAGCTCACTTGACGCTTGCCAATCTGAACATCGCCTTTCTAGCAAGACAGAATTGGGAGAACTAACGGTTTCACAATTTAGTAATATTAACTCCGCGAGTTTTTTAAAATTTAGAGGTTTAACTGAAGACCTTGTGAGTCTTTACGATCAAATCGCTCGCCTTGATCGTTCTCTTTATGGTTCTATAGCTGCTCAAAAAGGAAACACAGTGGCTGATCAGATTGAAAGAATTCGCTCAGCGTATATATAAAAAGCGCCCCATGGACGCTTCATTCTAAATTTTTGATTAGGTTCCGAAACCTGCGAACTTATCTTTGAAGCGTGATACGCGGCCACCTCTATCCATAAGTTTACCCTCACCGCCTGTCCAAGCAGGGTGGGACTTTGAATCTATATCTAAAACTAATGTATCACCTTCTTTTCCATACGTGGATCGCGTTTGATAAGTGGATCCATCTACCATTTGGACAGTAATCATGTGATAATCTGGGTGTGTATTTTTTTTCATTTTGTGGCTCCTCAGCCTATTTCCACGGACTTACTTTATGTGGTCCTCCGCTAATTGGATGGGCGTATAAAGTAGTGTTATTAATGCGTCAAGTATTGTTAAGATAAGTTTTTTAATAATGGCTCATGAAGCATTTCATTAGTAGCTATTATGTCGCCCGTATCTAAAACATCTCCTTGGGTTAAGCTCTCGACGCGAAGGCCGGCCTCACGGGCTATAAGTACTCCAGCCGCTATATCCCATACAGCTAGTCCACGTTCCCAAAAACCATCATATCTCCCTGCTGCTGTCCAAGCTAAATCAAGCGCGGCCGAACCCATACGCCTGACGCCAGCGCTTCGTCCCATAACTTGATGCAGTTCCTTTAAAAATTTAGTGTGACCTGGCCGACCCAGAAACGGAATTCCTGTGGCAAAAATAGCATTTGCAAAAATATCACGTTTAGCTGGTCTTAAACGTCTATCTCCGCCACCTCTTGTTCCATCATTTAAGAAGGCACCTTTGTTTTTTTCGGCAAAAAACATTTCATCTGTTATAGGGTTGTAAATTACACCAGCTACAAGTTCTTTTGGATTATTATCTATCTCCCGTTCTAATGCTATAGATATTGCAAAATGTGGAATTCCATGAAGAAAGTTTGTAGTTCCATCAAGAGGATCAATGATGAACTTATGTGTTTTATCTGTTCCTTTAATTTCCCCACATTCTTCGGCAAGTATGCTGTAACCGGGTCTGTCTCTTAATAAGCTTTCAATAATAGTTTCTTCAGCTTTTTTATCAGCCCTAGAAACAAAATCAGCGGGCCCTTTCCGTGAAACTTGGATATGCTCGAGTTCTCCGAAGTCTCTTAATAAGTTACGAGAGGCTTTTCGCGCTGCAAATTGCATAACTCGCATTAATGGAGAAAGATGGCTGGTGGCTTCAGTATGAGTAGTCATCAATCTGCACGCTTAACATATGAGCCATCTTCTGTGAATATGACCAGTCGTTCATCAACTCCAACAAAAGGAGGTACAGTCGTTCTAACTCCGTTCGAAAGTGTTGCGGGTTTGTAAGAGTTAGCTGCTGTTTGGCCTTTTACAACAGGTTCAGTATCTGCAACAGTAAGTATTACTTGATCTGGAAGAGCAACAGAAATGGCACGTTCTTCATAAAACTCTACGTCCACAGACATACCATCATCTAAGTAAACAGATTGATCTCCAACAAATTCTTTTTGCAGGCCGATTTGTTCATAGTTCTCTGAATTCATAAATATCAACATATCATCTTCCGCGTATAGAAAAGTGTGAGGCTTTTGCTCTAAACGGACTTTTTCTACAGTCTCTGCTGCTCGAAATCTTTCATTTAATTTACGGCCATCAAGTATATTTTTTAGCTCAACTTGATTGAATGCGCCCCCTTTTCCTGGCTTTACTGCGTTGCATTTTACGGCAACCCAGAGCGTATCTTGGTGCTTTATAATATTGCCTTGGCGTATTTCATTACCATTAATTTTCATAATTCAGCTCTTAGCTCAGCATTTTTTTGTTCCTTTAGTGCACAAAAGAAGAAGGAGCAAGCAATGATAGTCTTTTGAATGAATTCAATTAGATATTACATTGTAGATTTTGTATTATCTTTTACATTCCGTTCAATAAGAGCACGTTTTGGGTCAAGCACAATATATTTAGGTTTTTCCTCTAAATTGAATTTTAATACAGTTTTTGGCTCTGATAATTGCACCAATTTTGAATGGAATGGGTTTGCACCCAAGTCATCCTCAGGGTCCTCTATATAAAAGCTAATCTCAACCCATTCATTCAAGCTCTCTTCCTCAATATCACTTACGGATGTTTCTTTGCCGTCTTTTTCTGCTGCATATTTTTTATCAAGAGTTATTGGCACGGATACTTCGAAAGATTTATCCTTTTGTAATATTTCGACGTCACTTGTGAAAGACAATTCCCAGAAAGTAATTTTATTCCAATAATCATCAATTAATTTGTGATATTTAGGGTTAACTTCTTCATTCAAAATTTTAATTAATTCTAAAGTAGTAGGATAGGGAGCTCCCATATTACCATTATGTTCCCGTAGCATTCTTTTTACAGAATTTTGAACTACTTCATTTCCAATTATATGCCTCATTCCCCAGAAAACCCAGCTTGTTTTATTATAGTTGAGGTAAGGCTGTCCCTCAGCTTTAGCTAGTACAGGTTCATCATCATTATCAAAAGTTCTCTGTGTAAGGTATTGCTGCGTTGTACGCTCTTCGTGCATTCTTCTGGCCTTAGTAAAGTCATAATGATTTTCATATGCTAACATAGTTGCATTTTCAGTTAAGCCTTCTGATAGAAGGTTAGAGCCTTTTGCAAACGCGCCTATTAATTGATGCGCAAACCATTGGTGACCAATCTCATGCATGGTAACATAGCTTGCATAGTCAACTCTTTTAGGATCATCCGAATCCCCTGGATTTTGAACAAACCCAATATTTTCTGAAAAAGGCACAGTTCCTGCAAAGGCTTGAGCAAAACTTTGATAGGGAAACTCCATAATTCTAAGCTGAGCGTATTGATAAGGACTAAAGGTTTCCGTGTAGGTGCTTAAAGCTTGTTTCATTGAGTCAAACATTAGTTCAATATTATAATTGTGCGTTGGATGAAAATAAATCTCTAAATCGATATTATCACCTGCTGGATTATTCCATGTTTGCCTCTGCAGTTCGTATTCAGCAGTCATGAAGGAAAAGAAGTTTAAAATAGGGTTGATTGATTTATAAACCCTGCAGCGACGGCCATTAGAAATATCTTCGCCAATAAATTTTCCGGGTGCAACAGGAATTTGATTTTCGGTAGTGCAAATCTTTGCATCAAAATCTACAAAGTCAGCATAGCCTGAAGCAGATGTTAATAAGTGATATTTACGAGCTTCTTCATTTTCGCGGTCTGGCCATTCCACTCTATCCCCCAGATCATATTTACGCCTTTTGTCTGGATTAGAAATGAATTGTGTTTCAAGATTTCCAAAGATAAGCAATGCGTCACTATTATTTAAAAATGTTCCATTACGTAGTATATCCGAACTTTCTGTGAGAGTTGAACCGTTAAATTTTGTAGAAAATTTTACTTCCCTTTTCTCCCCGGGAGCTAACGCTGGATCAAATTTTATAGTTAGTATGTCATATTCTTTCTTTAATTTTTTACTTAAATCATCGTCTGCAACTTCAGTCCCCCCCTCAATTTTCAATTTTGTAATGTTATCAATTCCTACCCCAGAAGAAAGGGTAACTCTTTCGATTGTTTCTTCATGCGGATTATCAATTATGTATGTACCATCAAAAGTGGCTGTTTGATTTTCTGGAAAAAAGTCAGCTAGGACGCTAACTTTTGTTATTCTGGGTTCAAGGTCTTGCCAAATACCAGCAACACTTTTTTCGAATTCTGCCCTGATTTTTTCAACCTGATTAGAATTAACATATTTTTCTGCTGTGTAGCTCTGAGAACCTAAAACTCCAAAACCAAGAAATAAAGAAACACCAAGTATAGCTGCACTCAAGGAATAAGCCGTTAGATTATCTCTAATGCTTCGTAGACGCCCTGCCAAACTGACTTGATAACCTCTTCTCCATATCCATGTAGATATTGTACCGAGAATTAATAAAAAACCAGCCCAGTAAGCAAATTCCCAGCCATAAGATTTAGGTGCAGAAAAGCCTCCCATTTCGGAATAAGCCCCAGCGCCTATACTCCCATAATTCATTAGCGGGTGATAAAAGGGTAGGTTTCCTATTACGAATATAAGAGACACTAGAGCGCCTGCACCTACAAACATCCCAATTATTCTTCCAGGCATAAAGTTTTGAATAAACATAACCAGCATTCCTTGAAAAAAGAAAGTGGTGAAAAAGCTTACCAGACCTATAGCTAAAAATGTACTAGGGACTACAGGAATATTACCCCAGCCAAAAATAAGCTGTGCAATCATGCCTGCAACTAAAAGGCCCAGTATTAATGTTAAAATGAGTAATGCTAAAGCGCCCCATTTAGCAAATAAAAGTGTGCTATTTTTTACCGGAGTAGCATCAAGTATCCCGTGAATATTGGACGTTCTATCGCGCCACATCAAGTCAGAACCAAAAAATACCATTATAATAACCAATGGAATAAGCATGGATCCTATCGCTAATTCCGTCATAAGATTGGATGTTGGAAGAGATGTGCTTGCGCCTAAATATAAGGATGCGAAAAGAGTAATCCCAAAGAGTACAAGGGCTATTGCAAACAATATAATGAATGCAGTTGTTTTCACGGTAGATTTATATTCAAATATTATACGCAACCAAAATGATTTCAGAGAATATATTCTTCCAAGGTTCGGTTTTATAGGGCTTATATGCGTTGATACTTTTGTATTTTCATTTTTAATTTTTTTGCTTTTAATTTTCCCATTTTTGAAACCGCGAACAGATAACTTGTACGCTGCGCTAAAAATAAATAAACTCAAAGCTAGGTAAATTAATCTATTAAATCCAAGCCATCCTGAAAGTGGAGCCATCTTATTATTTTGTTCGGCTGCAGGCCAATATTGGGTCTCGAGTGCTAGAGATGTTCCGCCAAAAGGGTCTATTAGTGCTGCTAACCATTCATCGGGATTTTCACCTGCTATAATACCTGCAATGATGTAGAGTACAAATAAACCTACAGCACTTACATATACGAATGCTTTATTTCGCGTTGATACGGCAATTAAAGTATAAATGCTTGAAACAAGCAGAGCATTTATCACTATGAATAAAATTGTAGGCTGCACGAAATGTAATATGTTAAATGGTTGGAAAGTTTCTGAATCCGCCCAAGGCATGAATTGCCCAGCCATTGTGCCAATAACTATACCTATTAAACTTAAAACGGTAGCAATCCAAACGCCTAGCATCCTAGAAACGATTAAGTCTATGGTTTTAACTTTTGTGGAATGTATGATTTCCATGAACTTGTGGGTTTCATCTCGCATCACGCCGGTAACAACAAATACAGCTGAAAAAAAGATAGAAAAAAGACCGAAAGCAGAAACTGTTAATGCAATTGGAATTGCCCCATTTCCTTTGACTTTAGAGCCTGCGCCTGTGCCAATGGAAAAGTTTTCTAAGGATGCAAAAGCAATACCTATTCCAAGCATTACAGCAAAAGCTACCCAAAAGCTTATTTGCCTTAAATGAACAGAGAGTTCGAATTTTAGTAATTTAGACAGCATAACTAATCTTTATTACTCATGAAGCCATTTAGATAAGCAAAATAAGCGTCTTCTAAAAGTATATCTTTTGATTTCCAGCCTTTATTTGGTTTGCTTGGATTAAGGACAGTTACTACTGTTGCCCCTCGAAGCCGCCGTGTTGATAATACTTGCATCTCGATTTTAAGTTTTTCTACTTCCTGATCATTATCAATTTGTTTTATCCAAACTTGACCTTTGATGTTTTTTATTAAGTCTTCTGGTGCGCCGCGAACGATTAACTCTCCTTCACCCATAACTCCCATATCAGTGCATAAATCACGAACATCTTCAATAATATGCGTGGATAAGATAATAATTTTATTGTCACCCGCACGCGAGAGTATATCTAAAAAACGTTGTCGCTCTAGCGGGTCGAGTCCTGCTGTTGGTTCATCAACAATAATTAAATTTGGATCACCTATTAAAGCTTGTGCTACCCCAAACCGTTGTTTCATTCCTCCCGAGAAAGTAGCAACCGAAGCTGATTTATGTGTCCAGAGATTAACCATTTGCAAAAGCGTTTCAATTTGCTCTTTTCGCTCCGCCTTATTTATAATACCTTTCAGTATTGCTATGTGATCAAGTAACGCTAGAGCGCTCATTTTAGGGTAAACACCAAAGTCTTGCGGAAGGTAGCCGAGACCCGACCTGATGGTATCAGGATCGTGCACGATGTTCATGCCATTATAAGTGATTGTACCT
Source organism: Hellea sp. (assembly GCA_018645985.1). Taxonomy (GTDB): domain Bacteria; phylum Pseudomonadota; class Alphaproteobacteria; order Caulobacterales; family Maricaulaceae; genus Hellea. Next base: position 18,206 of record JABGVR010000054.1, read on the forward strand.
GAATCAGGTTTTTGCAAAGTTGCAAGGGTTCGCATTAGGGTTGATTTCCCTGCTCCGTTAGGGCCTAAAAGACCAAATAAACCAGGCTTAAGATCAAGACTGATGTTGTTCATGGCATGAACTGAGCCGAACCGCTTGTGAATATTTTTGATAGATAGCATTTTTGAATTTCCTACGTGTGTAAGCTAAATTTATACTAGATATTTTGGCGTGCTTAGGAGGTTTTTTTAATAAAAGCAAATGTGCTCCTGATAAAAAGTTTATAGACTTTGACTTGGATGGTAAAACCGACGTGACTCGTCAGTTCATATTCGTTATGAGTGATTATGAGCGAAAGTAAATTACCTGAAAAGCAAGTGTTAGATTATTCTTTTGCACGTGCTAATGGTGTCTTAATAACCACCTTAGACAGCGAAGCTGTTATTATTCATCGTGCCTCTACTACTTTTGAAGCGATACTTGAGGCTCGTCGAGTACAAGCCAAACCAGCTGTTTTAAAAGAGGTGAGTAATGGTGAGTTTGAAACATTGGCAGCGCAAGTCTATGCTTCTTCTGACCTATCTATTTCAGCAGAGGATGCGATAGGTAAGTCGTCTGATTTAAACGCTCTAGCAGATGGCATACCCAAGATTTCAGATCTTCTAGATACTTCTGATGATGCACCAGTCATACGTCTTATCAATGGTGTCCTCCAAGAAGCTATAAATAACCGTGCATCTGATATTCATATAGAACCTTTCGAAGCGCGGCTTTCCATTCGCTTTCGTATTGATGGTTCACTTCAAGAAATGTTGAGTTTACCATCACGTTTATCACCTGTTTTAGTTTCGCGAGTCAAAGTTATGGCCCAACTGGACATTGCTAAAAAGCGTGTTCCCCAAGATGGAAGATTTTCATTGAACTTGGGGCAAAGAGCAATCGACATAAGGGTTTCTACATTGCCGTCACGCCATGGTGAAAGATTAGTAATGAGAATTTTAGAGCAAGGCTCCTCGCGTCTAGAGCTCTCAGATTTGGGCATGACTCCTAAATCACTTGAACCTTTCGAGGCAGCCCTAAAAAGGCCTAATGGTATCATATTAGTTACTGGACCAACAGGTTCTGGCAAAACAACCACTTTGTACGCTGGCCTTTCTTGTTTAAATAATGGTTCCCGTAATATACTTACTGTTGAGGACCCAATTGAATATGCATTAGACGGAATTGGTCAAACACAAGTTAACAACCAAATTGGCATGACCTTCGCAGCAGGATTACGTGCAATTTTAAGACAGGACCCTGACGTGGTTATGATTGGGGAGATCCGCGACCCCGAGACAGCAGAAATTGCAGTTCAAGCCTCTTTGACTGGTCACCTTGTTTTATCAACTGTTCATACAAATTCTGCGGTAGCAGCTATTGCTCGTTTGAGAGATATGGGTGTAGAGTCATTTTTACTGTCATCAACAATAACTGCTCTTGTTGCGCAGCGTCTCGTACGCCGGCTTTGTGAAAAATGTAAATGTACATATGAGCCTAGCCTAAATGAAAAAGAAGAGTTGGGTATTTCAAAGTTAAAAAAAGCTTTTTACAAAGCAAAAGGGTGCAGTCATTGCAATAATACCGGATATGTAGGCAGAATAGGTATATATGAGATTGTAACATTAGATGAAAATCTTCGCTCACTCATTCATGATGGAGCGAGTGAGTTAGAGATAAGCAATTATGCTTTTAAAAACCGTCAATCTTTACTTGGGTCTGGTGCTGAAAGAGTGTTATCCGGAGAGACTTCTGCACAAGAGGTTTTAAGAGTTTGCAAATCAAACATTGCTGATGAGATTTGAATTTGAATGCTTACGACTTCATAGCTTTAGACTCAAAAGGGAAACGTCAAAAAGGAACTATTATGTCATCTTCTCCAAGAGATGCTCGTAATATACTGAGATCCCGAGAACTTGTAACTGTTAAAATTACGAATTCCAAACCCAAAGATCAGTCAATTTCAAACTTTTTAAGGCCTAGAATAAAACATAAAAACCTTACACAAGCTACGCGGCAGCTTTCAATTCTAATTGATGCCGCTACCCCAGTTGAGGAAGCTTTAAAAATTACTGCACTCCAATTTAAAAATAGTTTTATTAAAACTACTTTATTATCTGTGCGCTCGCAAGTTATGGAAGGCTTAAGGTTGTCCGACGCGTTAAAAAGCCACCCTACATCCTTTTCTGAATTATATATTGCAATGGTTTCGTCTGGCGAAACTTCTGGCCGCCTTGCTTCTGTTCTCAGTAGACTTGCTGATGATTTAGAGAGAGCTCAGAAGATTAAGCAAAAAGTAAGAGGTGCTACGGCTTACCCCATAGTGCTATCAGTAGTAGCTTTGACTATTGTTGTTGTTTTAATGGTTGTAGTTGTTCCTAAAGTTGTTCAACAATTTGATAGTTTTGGACAGGACTTACCAACATTAACAACAGTCGTCATAGTTCTATCTGAATGGATGCAGCAATGGGGACTAATTTTATTAATTTCCATGTGTGCTTGTTTCTTACTTTTCTCACGTCTTTTAAGGCAAGTAACTTTCCGATTGCGTTGGGACAAAATGTTACTAAGCCTACCAGTTATTAGTAAAATAATTAAAGATATGAATGCCGCTAGATTTTCTCGCACGATGTCTGGTTTAGTGGATAGTGGAACTCCTATATTAACAGCTTTGGAGGTATCTTCGCATACATTACAAAATAGTATTATGAAGAAAGCTGTTGTAGATGCTGCATCAAAGGTTAATGAGGGTTTAACGATTAATAATGCCCTACGTGATGCAAATGTTTTTCCGCAAATTGTAATACAGATGATTGCAGGAGGAGAAGTGAGCGGGGATTTATCTGGAATGCTTGCGAAATCTGCTGAGTATTTAGAGGATGAATTCTCTTCGTCTACTGACGTATTTTTATCTTTGCTAGAACCTTTAATTATTATTCTTTTAGCTGGGGTTATTTTATTAATTATTGGTGCTATTTTTATGCCAATATTACAACTTAATACGCTTATCGTTTGAGGAGATTAAAATGAACATTCTGAGATTAAGAGATCAAATTAAGCTTTTAGAAAAAGATGAAGGTTTCACATTGATAGAGGTGTTGGTGACTATGGCAATCATATCTATAATGGTTGTGGGAGTAGCGCTTACCATTATTCCAGAAACAGGTAAGGCACAAATTATAAGAGCAAAATCTGATATACGAATACTTGAACAAGGGTTGGAAATGTACCGTTTAGATATGCTCGATTATCCAGAGCAAGAAATGGGTTTAGCAGCGCTAAAGTCTTTACCAAGTGGCGTGGATGAAGAGCGTTACCGAAAGGGAGGTTATTTAAAATCACTACCCGACGACCCGTGGGGTAATCCTTATGTTTATATATACCCCGGAGAAAACGATGTTTATGATATTATATCTTATGGCGCTGATGGCGAAGTTGGGGGAGAGGCTGCGGATGAAGATATAGTCAGCTGGGATAAATAAGAGTGAAAAATAAATCCAAATCGGATGGTTTTTCACTCATAGAAGTTTTAATAGTTTTATTTATTATTGGGCTTATGTCATCTGCTGTAATTTTATTCATGCCCCAATCCTCGTCAGATCTTGATCTTCAAGTAAAAAAACTTTCACACGGATTTAATGCTTTAATCCATGACAGCTTAGTCAGTGGTAGAGCGACATCATTTGGTTTTTCAGATAATGGATATGCATTTTATACTTTTATTAATAACCAATGGGAAGAAACCACCTCAACAGAATGGCCTGAAGGCTTGAATTTTGAAATGTACCAATCGGGAAAAAAACTTGATATACCAGAAAATACAATACCAATTTTTCTGTTCAAACCTAATGGCCTCATTACTCCTTTTAGATTAAAAATCTCAGACTCTGATTATTTATATTCATTTTCATCACACATGAACAATGGTGTTGAGGTTGTAAAACTCACAAAATGAGGGATGATGGTTTTACATTGATAGAAGTTTTAGCTTCTCTTCTAATTTTTAGCCTTGCAATAATTGGACTTACTCGAAGTAGTATGGAGTCTGTTCGAACAGCAAGTGTTCTACAAAATAAATCATATGCAGCTATTGTTGCCGACAATCAGATTGTAGAATTAAAAATTTTACCCTTACAGATGGGAATAATTACCGGTGATAGCATTGTTATGGGAAAAAGCTTCGATTGGAAAGCGGAGGTTACAAAAACACCAAGCAAAAATTTTTATGAGATTAAGGTAGAAGTAATTGATAAAAAAACTCAGCAGTTAATTATAAAACGAACTGCTTTTCGATTAGCGAAACCATGATAAACAATTCTTGTATTAATCAAAGAGGATTTACCCTCGTTGAAGTATTGGTTTCGCTTTTTATTTTTTCTATTATTTCAATAGGTGCAACGATTGCTCTGACTCAAAGCCTAAAAACTAAAGAGCAATTAGCCTCAGCCATGGATGAGTTGAGTGAACTTAACATTGCTCGAACTATTATTAAAAATGATATGTCGGCTATAACTTTGCGCGCCAGCAGGGATCAGTTAGGAGATAAAAGGCCTTATTCTTTATTTTCAGATAGTACTGTTTTACTTAGTTTTACTCGCCGCGGTTTGGAGAATCCTGGAGGGTTGGAAAAGCGTGGAGACTTAGAGAGAGTAAATTATGTTTTTGAAGAGGATTCCTTAATTAGGATTTCATATGAACATGAAAACCCTGGTCAAATGCCTAGTACTTATAGATTAGTATTGCTCGATAATATTGAAGATATAAAGATAAAAGGCATAAAATACGAAAACAACTCAATGATAAAAGTTAATAATTCAGATATTCGGTTTAACAATATTGAAATTCCGTTGGTAAGGGCAATCGTTTTAGAGGTAACTGATAAAAATAATGACCTGACGGAACATTTTTTTGAGTTGAACTTATGACTGAAAAATCCAAAGAAGAGGGCACAGTTTTACTCACAACTTTACTTATTATGTCCATAATGGCTGTAATATCGATAGCTATTATCGAGGATATTAAATTTGCAGTTAAAAAAACAATTAATACTGATCATTATGCGCAGACACATTGGTATTTAATGGGCGCAGAAGATTACATAGAAAACTTTATCAGTAACCAATATGATGAACTCGATGTTTCAATCAAAAATGATACTCTAAGAAAATCTCTTTCATTGTCCTACCCCTATGATGGAGGAATGATTTCAGCTAATATAACCGATGGTACGGATTGCTTTTCCTTAGGTAGTTTAATTACTGTAGAGGGTAGAGCTGATGTTGCCGGTCGAAGGCAGTTTGAATATTTAATGGGTTCATTGGGCATACCAGAATATAAAGCTAAAAAAATTTCCTATTCCCTTTCTGATTGGATGGACGCGGATACCCAACGCGAACTTCTCGGTGCTGAAGATGGAGATTACTTGCGACGTCCAATACCGCACCGTACCCCTAATTCTATAATTTCCTCCGTCATGGAGTTACGCAGTATTGAGGGAATAGATGAAAATATCTACAAACGTATAAGGCCTCACATATGTGTTCGTATGCAAGGGTCTAGAACTAAATTTAATATAAATACTTCTGAAGCTAAAGACGCTTTTTTACTCTCATCAATTCTTGGAGGAAGTGATTTTTACGAAACAGCACTTGCAATTATTTCTGAGCGCCCGAAAAAGGGGTATGAAAATATTCAAGAGCTAAGGTCCAGTCAAGCTTTTCAAAACTTTGAAGGCGATAGCGTTGCTTATGATCAAATTGTATTTGAACCTAGCTTCCTATGGGTAGAAGTGAAGGTTGATTATCGCAACGCCTCTCGAGTAGTTAGTTATGAGTATGATGTTAGTGGTGGTAATATTAGTAAAATATATAAAGGGTGGGGGTATGAGAGTTTTCGACCAAAATTACAGAAAAAGGAACTATAATTAAGGTGTCATGTAATCTCATAATAATTTTAAATAGCTCTAATGATGAAATAGGCATGTGGGGACTAATTGATAACAAAAAAGTTATTGATCATGGACAGGGTAAGCCGCCTATTGCTCATAATATTTATGATACTTTACTTGTATTACCGGGACAATTTATCAGGGTATATCCTCACAAAGTTTCGATAAAGTCAAAGCGAGAATTAGCGCAGGCCGTGATATTTTCTATCGAAGATAAATTAGCCGAACCCCTCGGCAGGCTGCATTTTTCTGTGTCAGAAGATAGAATTGCAATTATTAACAAAGATTATTTAACACGATGTTTGGTTAAAATAAAAAATATGGGCTTCTCGCCTCAAAAAGCGGCTGCAGATTTCGAATTACTTTCAGGGATAAATGGTAGTTTTCTTATTTTAGACCGCGTAATTAACACGGGTAACTTTGGTAATGCCGTTGATAGTGCATGGTCCGAAGAGAAAAACACAATAGATAACATTAAAATACTTAAATCTATCGATTGCTCTCTAGAGAAAAATAATTTCCTTAATCTTTTACAAAATGAATTTACGCAAAAAACTGCATCGGTGCTGCCATTTAAAAAACTTGCTTTTACTGGCTTATTAATAACTTGTTTTATTTTTGTATTTATTTCTTCAATATCAATGGAAACCCGCGCTCTCAAAAAGCAGGCATTGGACTTAAAATTAAAGACGGAAAAATTATACTTTGATACCACAGGAGAAAAAGCCAATGGTAAAGCCGTATTCTTGACAAGAAAGTTTATCTCAAAAGGCAGTTCGAATTCTTCTGATTTTCTTCGTTTGTCTGAGATATTATTTAAATCCGTAGAAGATGTGTCTGGACTTTCCGTAAACAATATTAGGTTTCAAAATAAAAATAATGAGTTACAGCTACAATTTATCTATTCAAGCTTTGAGAGTGCTGGTAAAATTGAAAAATTAGTAAGTGAAAATGGCGGTATATTAACGACAGGCGGCGTTAGAGAAAAATCAGGTATTTTAGTGGGGGAGGCCAGTCTTCGTGAGTTTAGACCATGAATAACTTTATAAAGTGGAACCAACGAGAGTTGTCCGAAAAAGTTATAATCAGCTTGACGGCTGTGATGGCTCTTGGGTTTATTATTTATATATTTGCTTATAACCCTATTCGAAAATTGAATATTGAAGCTAACTTACAAGTTTCTAAAGCTATTTCTGATTACGAATTAGTTACAAATGCAGTGCCCAAACTTTCGGAAGGAACATTGGAAAAAGAGGTAATATTTAACCGAGATATATTAATACAAATAGCCCGTGAAAATAGTATTAACCTTTCTCGTATAAATCCTACCAAAGAAAGTTTAGTGATCTGGGTTGATAATGTTGAAACAATAAAGATGTATGAATTTATTCAATCTTTGATAAATGTTGGAGGAGCTAATCTAACACGAGCGTCTATCTCTATTAACGATAATTCCTTACTTTCGGCCCAACTTACTTTAAGGTGAATTTAATTTCCTAAAATTAATTTCTCATGACAAAGAAGCCACTCTTTTTTTTCAATTCCTCCAGCATAACCACCTATTTTTCTACTCTGAAGTATAACTCTGTGGCACGGTACTACTAATGCAAGAATATTGTTAGCATTTGAGTTAGCGACAGCTCTTGAGGCTTTTTTATTGCCAACCGCTGCAGCTAATTCTGAATATGAGCAAGTTCTTCCAGCAGGAATTTTGGTTAAATTTAGCCATACTTTTTTTTGAAATTTAGTTCCTGTAAAAATCAAAGGCGTGGTGAATTCTTTGAGCGCTTGCTTAAAATAAAGCTTTAACTCATCTTCTATTCTTTGAGTTATTGATGTCCTACCTGATATAATATGTCGATTATATTTTTGAGATAGCCTTTGAAACCCATTATGAATGTTTTTTCTAGCAATAAATTCCAACATATAAAGATGCTTCTCGTCACAGATTGCTAACATTTTTCCTATCGGTGTTGGTATCCACTCAATATAAAGTGGGTTCGTTGTGAAATCATTTATCAGGGTTACCCTTTTTTTATTAATTGCATTAAAGCTTTTAATATCTTTGTAAAAATTTTCCACTTTTTAATAA
>JABGVR010000055.1 GCA_018645985.1 Hellea sp.
GAGAATCCAAATCAGAGAACAGCAACACAGACATGGGAAATTCCAGCTGATTCAACAATTATTGTTAAATACACCGAGGATACGGTAACTTTATCAAAAACTATTTCTAACAGTGATGTAGATAAAATAGTTCTGTCAGATGGCAGAGTAAATGATCTTGATGATGCTTTGATCGGTCAGCCATCAAGTCTTAATGCAAAAATTCTTACTTTAATCGCGGAGGTATCTAGCGATATTGATGGAATTAAAGGGTTTTTCACTGACAGTGGAACTTACACTTTGAAAGTGGACCTTGCGGCCGGGGGGCACTCTTTAGTTGGTTATTACAGAAACACCATCGACTACATAACAGGAACTTTTACAGTGAAAAGTACCCCTACTTATCCTATCTCAGTTAATGATATGAGAATCCATGAAGGCTCTACTGAAGACTTATGCTTCTTTAGGCCATCTAAAGGTAACTTAGACCCAACGTCATTTAATTTGAGTTTTACCCAAAGAGAGAGACCGGGCAAAGGGGCTTTAGTTGATGACTTCTCACTTTCCGCATCTACAGTAAATTTTGTTGACGGTGAAACTCAAAAATGCATTCAAATTACAGCGACGGAAGACACGCACTTTGACTGGGTGCATGATGCTTACATAGATATCTCATCCCCATCAAGTGGTCAGGCATTAAGTCGATCTCAGGTGAAGATTTCTATTCTTGATTCATATGGCTTCCAAAATAGAATAAGTTTTAAAGAGAGATAAGGTCGCGCATATTTGGGTAGTAACCTTTGGTTACAAGCAATCAAGCAAGCAGTCAATCGTCTGGGTCCATGGCTTATGTTATTATATTTAGGGCGTTTTACATTCTTCTTCAGATGCCTATGCGTGCTGAGTGTCGGAGTTTTGCAGGCTCCAGTGATTAACGCATCAGAATATAGCATTTCAGTTGATCAGCGCTTAATGGATCGTGATTGGTCCTTTTTGCCGACGGTGCCACCAAGCTATCAGTCTGCTGATGATTTCAGTGTGGTAATTGATGCAGATTTTAACAATTTCGCCTTAGAGTTAGGGCGGTCGTCACTTGATTTAGAATTGCTTAGGGCGACTGAACCCAAAGATGTCTCTTTATCGGCCATAAAAGATTCGGTTTCTTTTTCTTATAAATTATCAAACGAGCAAAAAATTACGCTTGCGATGAGTCAGCAAGAGGCTGATGAGCAGAGATTTGAGTGCTATGGATTTGCTGGAATTACCGTTGGGTCTTGTGATGCGAGTGATATTCAGATTAATAGTAGTGATGATAAATATAACGATCTAGAGGGGGATCTTGTTTCAATCAAGGCCAAGACTGGTACAAAAGGCGTAACTTTTCATCAAGATAGTAATTCCATATGGACTGATTATTGGTCTGTAGGATTGCTTTCCACAACACATGATTACCGTTGGTTAAGTCCGGTAGAGGACATAAACTCTCCGTTTATTTTAGGACTTATGTTTGGTGGTGTAACCTTAGGTGAAGCAATAAACGATGCTCTTAGGATATTCCCTCAAAGGGGCAGGTGGCGTCTTAATCAAATGAATTTTGGTGCTGGTAAGAGATATCCTATTAATAAGAATGTCGAATTTTTTACCGAGGCAGACTTTGTGTATCTCCATTATTCGAATTACCAGTCCGTGGCTGGAACTCCTAGATACAATATAAAAGTAAGGGCAGGTTTAAGTGTCGATTTCCGTCCACTAACGATTGAGTTCTATGGGAACTATTATCATCATAATCTTATAGGGTTTGAGCCCATTTCCTTTAATCAAAGAACAGAACATCATTTTAAACGCGCTTATGGAAATGTGGGCATAAAGATTCAATTTCTCTTTTGATCTCTCGGTGGAGACTACTAGCAGGAGTTTCAAATATTTGAGCCGATATACTTGCTTGTATCGTGAATATTATTGTTGATTTAAAACGTTACACCTCTTGTCCATTTCCCATATTCTATAAATGATATAAGCCGTCGTTCTGAAGTTTTCAGCATGTGTATAATGCTCCTCTAAACTTGATTTTTCTTGGAACGTAATGAAATTTGCAAAGCAATTAAGCCGTCTTGGCACCGAAACGGCTTTTGCTGTGTCTGGCGCTGCAACCCAATGGGCCGCTAAAGGCCACAAAGTCTATCCCTTTCACTTGGCTGATATAAACATACTAACACCAGAGAGTATTATCGAGGCCACGGCTAAAGGGATTCGCGATGGCTATACGGGCTATTGTCCCGGAGCCGGGATACCTGAGTTGCGAGATGCTATTGCTCGCGATGTCGGCACAAAAAGAGGCATTAAATACACGTCTGAGAATGTCTCTA
>JABGVR010000056.1 GCA_018645985.1 Hellea sp.
ATAAATACTACGGGCGCAGAATGTTCTGGCCCATACTAATCTTGCTTGCTCAAAAGGAGATAACAATGACAGGCTTACAAACACTTTTCCCGCGGTCATCTTTTGTGGGTTTCGATCATCTTTTTAATGAACTAGAGTTCACTGCAAAACATGCTCAAGACCACTATCCCCCTCACAATATTATTAAGGCTGGCGAATCAGACTATCTGATTGAACTTGCTATTGCTGGGTTTTCAAAACATGAAATTAATATCGAAGTTAAAGATAGGACTTTGACAGTAAAGGGAGAGCACGTCTCTAAAGGTAGAGAGTTTATCCATCGTGGCATTTCGACAAAGAAATTTAAGCGTACCTTTAGGCTGTCCGAACACGTAAACGTAAACGGAGCAGATATTCAGGATGGCATCTTGGCAATCGAATTGCAATATGTTATTCCAGAAGAAATGCGTCCTCGTAAAATTAATATTGGAAAATTTAACGAGGTCGAACATGACACAAGCAATACTAACAGCACACAGCTACTCAACGAGGGCAGTTGAACTAATTATTGAAGCGCTAAAAAGCATTTACAATAATCGAATTGAACGTAAAGCAATTCGTGAAACTGAAAAAGCTCTAAGCAATCTATCTGATTATGACTTAGCAGACATTGGCATTAGCCGCGGCGAGATCTATGAGATCGCTAGGTATAAATCGTCCATTGAACTCGTCAAAGTAAATCAAAATTTGCAAGGATGGGTTTAATGACAACAGCAGTAATGTCTACTATATTCTCGCCCTTATCGGGCTTGTGGTCTTCACTAGATCGTACGATCCAAGTTGTGGGATATTCCAAGGCGGCGGCAGAGCTAGCCAGATTGGGATACCACGAGGAGAGCAAAGCCTGTATGATGGAAATTGCCAAATTGCGTAACTAACTTATAGAGGGCTGTAATGGCCCTCTTACCCCTAGGAGATATTATGAAAGAACAACTTGTAAAAGCTGCACGTATGCATGCCGAAGGTGAACTAGAACGTGCAAAAACAAATATTATGGTCTACATGAATCACAGTGTAGGCATTGGTGAACATAGCGATATTGTCGAAGCAATTCAAGAAGAACTAGACAAGATGGCTATGGCTACAGACAGAATTGAAATGTTAGAAAGACATTTTAGTTAAACACAAACACACACAGGAGACACACACATGTCAAATCCATTCCAAATCCGCTATGACGTATTGAACATGGCAAAAGATATGCTTGACAAAGCATATGAAAATCAGATTAACCTAGCACACCAGATGATGGACATGCATAAGGAAAATGCTGATCAGATGAGGGAAGCGTATGAAAAGTATATTCCCAAAGCAATTACTCCAGAAGAAATTAAAGCGCAAGCTGAAAAATTGTATGAGTTTGTTTCCGAAAAGAAATAATCTAATGAGAGGATGATAATGCAAGACTTAAAATTTACCACAGCAGGAGATTTTATGAAAATGTCTGAGGAACCTCATCATAATTATTGCACTACTAAAGGTTTAGGCTGGGCATTCTTAATTATTATTATTGGTATGGTGGGAATGCCTATTCTTGGATCAGCGATTGCTTACCCAGATAATTGTAAACAATCCATCCTTATTCCTTGTTTAGGATTAGGAGAATAAAAAAAACAAATTGGCGCTTCGGCGCCTTTTTTTGTTTACATTCCTCGCAAAGTATGATAGAATATACTTATTCGTTGGAGGTTTAATTTGTCATTCTATACATCAGTCAATCGCTATGGGAATCAGATCCTATATTGCGGCTATAACGACCATGGCGTACGTGTCGAAAAGAAAATAAAGTTTGCGCCCACCCTTTTCATTCCAAGCAAAAATAAAAATACCGAGTGGCTAGCCCTAGATGGTACTCAAGTAGAACCTATTGGGTTTTCTACCATGAGAGATGCCAAGAATTTTATCGATCAATATAAAGACGTCGATCAGTTTAAAGTATATGGTAATACAAATTACATTCAACAATGTATTACTGACATGTTTCCAAATGAAATAAAGTTCCATACAAATCAAGTTAATATTGTCAATTTTGACATTGAGGTTATGTCTGATGATGGC
>JABGVR010000057.1 GCA_018645985.1 Hellea sp.
AACGAAAATTAGGGGCCTGCGTTTTACCAGATAGAGAAACAAAGCCCAACCTAATTATCACTAATAATAAAACAAACACAAAAAGAGCTACGCCAAACTTAATTCTCACGCGTGCCTCAGCTATGGGTTTAAAATCATCCTCCAAAAACATGGTACTGTTTTTCTCAAAAGAGGCGCCGTTGTTTAACTTAATCAATCTTGGCCTCCCTTAACGTGAATTCATTTAATATATCATCGATTGATATCATGTTCTCTGCACTTATGGGCTGAAGGCTAAGGTAAATATCTGACAAACCTCTTAAGCGGTCAGGGTTCTCTAAAAATGCAATTTCAGCCTGAAGCACTTTTATGGCACTTTCCTCCTTAAGCACCAAACGCTCCAATCTTAGAACCTCTTGATTTGCAGTTTGTGATCGTGTTTTTACGTAGTATAGAGCAATAATCAGTACCACCCCGATTATAAGCATAAAAATTCCTGTCATGCGGCGAGCAATATGTATATTATTAGGAATATAAACTTCACTCATAATAATTTTCCATCTCGTCTAATCCAATTACATCGGGCAGCAATCGGTCGTCAGCTTTGAGTGGGGTTTTATCTGTTCTTATAGCATATCGTAGTTTTGCAGATCTTGAACGCGGATTTTCTTTTATTTCATCTTTCTGAGGTTTGATTACAGACCTTTTTCCATCTATAAAAGTTTGCACATTGGCAACTTTCTTTTGCTCCGGCACATAACGAGATACTGAGACCATACCTCCTGTACGCCTCCTTAAAAATGACTTTACTATTCGGTCCTCAAGCGAATGAAAAGTTACAACCAACAGTCTTCCGCCTGGTTTGAGGACTCTTTCAGCAGCGCAAAGACCTTTATATAGCTCACCTAATTCATCATTTATAAAAATCCTTAGCGCCTGAAATATACGGGTAGCTGGATGTATTTTCCCATTTCTTCCTAATGTTTTTTCAATAATTGTAGCAAGGTCAGCTGTAGTTCCTATATATTTAGCCTGTCGAGAGCTTATAATGGCATCAGCAGCTCTACGCGAATGTTTTTCCTCGCCATAAACCTTAAAAATTTTCACTAAATCATCATAAGGTAGTAAATTTACAGCATCCGCAGCAGAAGCGCCCGACGTACTCATTCTCATATCTAAAGGTCCTGAGCGCATAAAAGAAAAGCCTCTATCCGCTCGATCGATCTGCATAGAGGAAACACCAATATCCATAACTACTGCATCAACCATAGGCAGATCAATTCTGTCCATTTCTGAAAACTTAGTTTCTATCAAACTAAATCGATTATTATACTTTACACTCAATTCTTCAGCTCGGTTATAGACATTTGGGTCGCGGTCTAAGCCTATCACATTACACATTTTTGCGCTTAAAAAAGCCTCGCTATACCCACCATTACCAAATGTAGCATCAACATATAGACCGCTATCTTTTAAATCCATTGCTGCGATTACTTCCGGCAACATGACTGGATAATGCATCACCTAACATCTCCAGAATTGATAGTTTTTAAGATATGACGACTTTCTCTCGCTAGCGTCAAAATGGAATTCCTTCTCTCCTCAAGTAATTCAGGATTCCAGATTTCAAACCTTCTGCCCAAACCCACAAAAGTTACCCTACCATTAAGCTTTGCAAATTCATGCATATCCTTAGGTAAAGATACACGCCCGCCACCATCAAATGCTAATTGTCGCGATGAAGCAAATATTGCATATTGTAACGCTGAACGTTCAGAATCGTAATGTTCCTTTCGATCCAAAGAAGTTTGGAAGTCCTCCATTAGAGATATACCTCCACCCTCCAAATAGTTTCCATCCAGACTAGGCCAAATAACAATGCCATCAAAAGGCGACCTCATGCTATCATTAGTTATTGTAGAACGAAAATCAGCCGGAACAGAGACTCGCCCCTTTGCGTCTAAAATATTTGTCACAGTTGACAAGAACATGAAAACACCCACTTCAAAGTTAGGAATTTAATAAATCCTAATATGGGATAACATGGGATTGTATGGGATACAATGCCAAATTAATAAAAAATTAGTAACTTTATACAGATTTAATAACATAAATCATTCGGAATTTATGCGTTAATAAAAAGGGGAAAGTTTAAATGCCGTAGGGCCTATAAGCCGGGTTCTGTAACTGCTAATGCAGTGATGATCATTCTTCTAGAAGCATTATTACTAATACTCTCAAGCGACGCACCCGAACAGCGATGATAAAGCACATCACATGCCGTTCCTATTTGGTCTTGCTCCAGATGGGGTTTACCATGCCGCTAAAGTTACCTTTAACGCGGTGCGCTCTTACCGCACCCTTTCAGCTTTTCCTAGGCATGCCTAGGTAGTTTTCTTTCTGTGGCACTATCCCTAAACTGACACATAAGTATCAATTTGCCGGGCGTTACCCGGCATCTTGCTTTATTGGAGCCCGGACTTTCCTCGAATAATAATTACTCGCGATCACCCAACCCTACGACAGGAATAATAAAGCTTTGTTTTAACACACAAGTCAAGATAGACTACAAAAAAAAGAGGTGATTAAATGCGAAAACTTTTGAGTTTTATTATCGTGTTAGCTTTATTTGGATACGGAGAAAATTCTTACTCCCAAAAAGAAAGTATAACCATATATCAGGCAAATAAAATCTTAACTATTGACCCAACAATGGCTGAATACGAGGCAGTTGCAGTCAATATTCATGGAAGAATAATTTCAGTTGATACCCTTAATAATCTTAAAGACAGGTTTTATAACGCAGAAATAAATTATGAATTTAAAGATAAAGTGATTATACCCGGCCTCATAGATCCGCATGTTCACATGACATTAGGTGCTATGATGTATGGCCTAGACTTTATTCCTCCTTGGGAAATGGAAACCCCATCGGGAAAAGTTCAAGGCCTCTCAAACAAATACGATCTACTTGAAAGAATTGCCGAATTAGAAAAAAATGCGCAAGATGGCCCTCTCATATTATATGGCTATCATGATCTAGTCCAAGGCGAACTTTCACGAGAAGACTTAGATAAAATTTCACAAACGCGGCCCATATTTATTTGGCACTATTCTGGCCATGACTTTTATCTTAATTCTGCTGCAATTAAAAAATCAAATCTTTCAAAAAAACTCGCAAATAAGTTCGATGGCATAGGCTTGAATGAAAATGGGGAGTTAAATGGAAGAATTTATGAAGATGCAGCTTTAGCTTTGTTTAAAACTTTAGCCCCAGAACTAATGTCCCCCTCCCACATAAAAAAGGGGTGGGAAGGCTATGAAAACATTCTATCAAGGTCAGGAGTAACCTCAGTTGCAGAAATGGGGTATGGTATTTTTGGAATTCAAACCGAAGATTTTTTCACAAACAATTTTTACACGGAAGAAGACCATTATCGTCTTTTTCAAGTACCTGAACACAGGGCATTTAATAAAGAATTTGGCAAGAACAAAATAAAGAAAATAATTAAGCTAAGCAAAGAAAAAGGTAGAAGTGCTCGAGTCTTGAAACAAGTGAAACTATTTACTGATGCAGCATTTTATTCTCAAACAATGAAGATGTTAGAACCTGGTTATATAGGAGGTCAAAGTAGCGGAAAAACAGGACTTTTAGTTACTGAACCCAATGAATTGGCTGATACGATAAAAGAATACTGGGATGAAGGTATTGATATTCACATCCACTCAAATGGTGACGCAGCTCAAAATGTCACACTCGACGCATTCGAAAAACAAGCAGGAGGGGAAAAGGGTCAGCGTTTCATAATAGAACATGGGGGTCTATTTTTACCA
>JABGVR010000007.1 GCA_018645985.1 Hellea sp.
ATTTTAACATATACTGAACATGATAAGAATCCAGATAAAGTATAGCGCCGTAGCCCTTTCCGGCAAGCACGTATTTATGTTCTACGGTGGTTAAAGTACTGGTCCGGTTGCTCAAGACGATAGAAAGCTTTGTACTGCAGCAACCTATGCCTGTGGTGTGTCATTAACGCCTACACGACCAGCGGCTCCAATACTCACATTAGCCCCCATATGATTGACTTAAGCGATATATTTAGACGTGCG
Source organism: Hellea sp. (assembly GCA_018645985.1). Classification (GTDB taxonomy): domain Bacteria; phylum Pseudomonadota; class Alphaproteobacteria; order Caulobacterales; family Maricaulaceae; genus Hellea. The sequence goes on from JABGVR010000007.1 coordinate 244, forward strand.
CCTGCGCGTAGGTGTCATCTTGTGCGATGGAAGTTTGGTTATCTATTCATAAGGATTGCTGATGTTAAGAAGGTATCAACAACCACTTCAATCATGAAAGACATCTTCAAAACAGACAGACTTACAAACAAAAACGCACAACTGCTCTCACGGAGTGGTTCCAAATCTGCGCATCATAGGTTTATGTGATCGTGGCACTTTGAGATGGGTTAGGCTTTGTCTGACAACACCTATACACGAAATGATACATCCAGATTGGTTAGGCAGAGTTAAGATACAGGAGCCGCCAGAGCTACGCACAGAATACCTTGAATATTTAGAGCGGGCTAAAGTTGCGATGATATGATACATTACTCGCCATCTATTTTGAGGGTGCACAATCCCTAAGTCTCGATCTTTCTAAATGAAAAAGAGTGACTGGCGTTGCAAAGCTGGCCCCCTCCAATAGTTTGGGCAATTCCGCAACTTTGATGTAATTCTGTAATGCACGCTTACTAGATGCGCCGATAATGCCATCTGGTGTCCCTGCATTACAACCAATTCTATTCAGCTCAATCTGTATGGCTTTGTTAAGTTTTTTGCCTTTCGGAAAAGATTTTGCTGCAAGCCAGCGGTCGAACTCTTCTTTAACTAGGCGTTCCTCTTCAGCTTTTTGCTTGGCCAGTTTTTCTATTCGCAGGCGTTCCTCTTCAGCTTTTTGCTTGGCCAGTTTTTCTACACGCAGGCGTTCCTATTCAGCCTTTTGCTTAGCCAGCTTTTCTTGTTCTGCCTTACGTTTACTTAGTACGAGTGCAAACGGTTCTTTGTCCTGCGCAAAGTCAGCACTTGAAAATACCGTAGAACCAGTTTGAACGCTGACCTTAAGTGCTTTAAAACTGGTTAGAATTTCAAGAAGTTCTTTTTCTGCAGGCAAAAGGCCCTTTCCATTTTTTGAAGATTTTATTTGCTTCAGACTGTGCGATAATAATTCAGACTGTGGCATTCGAACCAAGGCTTTTCCTTGATCAATCCACTCTTGATCAGGGTTGCTTAATTTACCGCTAAAAAGTACTTCATAGTCTGCTCCGTTTTTACTTGCTCCACCGAGTGACTCCACATACCTAAGGTCGTCACCCGAAAAAGATAAGTCCTGAAATACTTCACACTCATTAAACCGACCACTAGGAACCAATCCTAGTACATCTTCATTATATTTATTGGCAAAAGATGGGCCTCGGAAATAACTCAACATCTCACCAATCAATTCATCAAAGAGTTTGCTTTCTGTCTTGAGCAGCTGACCTCGCATCTTCAGACCTGTAGGTTTTATATTGTAAACAAAGAAAGGTGACGTATTGTGAAAGTGAAGGCAAATCTCATATTTGCCAATTATATCCGGCGTTATTTTGAGCTTTGGTTTCACAGCAAGGATTAAATAATCTTGCTCTACCGAAGATAGAATTTTATTTTTATTTAGTATTGTAGATTTATGCTTTGTTGATAAATTTTCAACAAAAAGAATATGCTGACGTATTATCTTTGTTTGAGCCTCAGAAAGTGCATTGTTATTAATTAATTCATTAAATTTTTTCTCAGAATAGTCGGCAGTGATTTTATCTCTGTTGGACAACAAGGTTTTTTTTCTTATCTCAATAGCGTCGTCGAGTTCAGATGAAATTTGCTGAATGTTTGCTGAAATAATTTCAATTTTACTACTCAAGTCTATTAACTGAGCTTCAATCTTATTTTTATTTGTTTTTAATGAGGTAAGCTTTGTCTTATCTGGAAAAATTGCATCTACGGTCTGAGTGGTTCGACTCATAAAATCCTTAATATGTTGCTCAAAATTAGGATCCTCATTAACCATGTAAGGAGGAACCGTCAGCACTACCTCATCAAGATTTACAATAGTTTTTCTTGCAGACAGAAACTTTGAATTTTCTAGAAACTCACCATCAAAATTTGAGAAAAGTTGATTTTCCTCACTGACTAAACTTGCCAAAGCTTGCAAGATATCTTTTTTCTTTTCACTCGATAAACGCGCTTGTGCTATTTCTGCCTTATAAGCCTCTAACTCAAAGATGTCGTTGTTTTTTGATCTAAGCTCCAACGCAGTTGTTGAAAGTATTTGGTCTAGGTCAGAGCGATAATATTCAACAAGCCAAGGGGGCAAATCACCTTTGGATAGGAATTTAAGTTGATGTAAGTACTCGGCATAAAATGTGGAAAAGGACGCAGCAGCTTTTCCAGACAGCAGGGGCGATTGTGATACGGCAGGTAAATCGTATACCGCGTCATCGGGGTTTATCGCCGCGCAAGCATCAATTATCCATCTGTTAAATTTATCTTGCGAATTTCCTAATCTCAAATTATCTAAACAATTCAGATAGCTTGTTTTTTCTGGATTTTTCCAAGTGTCATCAGATTCAAAGCCTTCCATCGAAACTTTCTCTGATACCCTAAAAAAAGAATATTTATATTCACTCGATATATCAATCTGCTGAAAAGAAAGGTATTCCCAACCTACAAGTTCCCTAGAATTTATAAATTGTGATGGCTCATCAAATCTATTATTCCATACAATATACCCTTTTCCTTGTGGTACAGACAAATAGAGATCATTTTGTGGTAACCTTATTTCTTCAATCAATTCAAAAATTTTCAATTTTTTATCAATAGATATTCTTCTAAATTCAATAAGACTATGTTTAAGATAATCGACATCTAATTTATTTATGTCTTGCCTTAAGTTGTTAGGATAAGTTTTATAATTAAAATTGAGCAGCTGTCGTAATTCAGTTAAGTTATTATACTTTATTTCTAAATTACTGACTTCAGAGTATAAGTTTTTCAATCTCAATTCATTTTGCGATACTTTCATTTCGACGCTATTTAGATGCTGGTCTTCATTCAATAAGTAACGTTGTATTTCTTTTTGAATATTTCTAAGTTCTTTTAAATTTATATTAAAATTACTTTGTATACTCAATGTGTCCTCAATAGTGCTTATTTTTTTCTGTCGTAGTTGAGAGTGCAAGGTTTTTTTGGTGGCTAATTGATTCTCAAGGTCCGATAAAACTGTATCAAATGGAATGCCAATTTTTGACTGCCTGGGTGAGGCCAAGTCATCAAGCTGAGCAGTCAAATTTTTATCTGCTGTTTCAAAATTCTGTGAAGCTGCTTTCAGCAATTCTGATTTTTCGATTTTTAAACGTTTAAGTTCTAGTCGTGCCTTAGCTGCTTCTGAACTCAATAATTTTAATTTGTTAGATAAATTATGGTCAGAATCTAAAGCGGCAAGTAACGAATAAGTCCAACCTTTCTCAAAATAAAGATCAGTCAACTCCTCAACTGTCAAAATCTCATCCTGATAAGTATTATCTTTATTTGCAGCTATTTCTTCTGCAACTATCGGGTTACACAGCAAAAATACCGTCGAAACAATAAACAACTTAAATGTTTTCAATCTCACGTAGTAACCCTTTCAGTTTAATTGAAAAAACCTTAAGTTTCGCATTCAATATGTCAATGGTGTCGGCAGCTATTTTCAAAAATACATCACGGAGGCCCTGTTAACATTTGTGTGTTAGTTGATTTCAACCCAAGTCTATGCGCTCCCAGTTTTAGAAAATCTCAATGTAGGCCGCGTGTGCTTCCCCCCCAGCAATCCAATCAATCACAAGTGCAACTAACCGGCCCACCTATCTATTGAAGGCCGGCGATTGATTTTGGATTTGGGGGTCCGGCCTCTGGATTTAACCATCCGGCCTTTGCATATCATCATCTGGCCCGATGATAGCCACTATCTGGCCTTGCTTGCCCACGAAGTGGGCCAGCTATCAGCTGTACACCACTTCGTGGTACCGCTG
>JABGVR010000008.1 GCA_018645985.1 Hellea sp.
CGACATAATTTCTTACTCGATCAGCACCAAGTCCATCACAAATACTTTCTGATTTTCGTGACATTAGTGCCCATGAACTTAAATTGTTTTGAAAATCTTCTAAATTACTTTTTATACTTTCCACATTTTCTATTAATTTGACAGACCCAAATTTTACTAAGTGTTTTACTATCATTCGTTGGTTTTCATCCATTTGAAAAATAAAAGCTGGTAAAGATAAGCAACAGCGCTCCCAAGAGGTCGATCCTCCTGCACCGATTGCCAAGTCTGCGCCCAACATTAGGCCTGCCATATTATTTGAATCAATCAGTATTTTTATATTTTTATCTTTTACATAGTTATTTAACATTTTATTATGCGGCGAATTTTTACCTAGCACCACGACAACATTATAGTAATTCGGTATATTTTCCAGAATGCTATGGGTTATGTTATTGACGTCACTACCACCCATACTAATGATAATATTGTTGATTGAGTTCGTACTTTTTCTTTTAGCGATCGCTTTATATCTCAACCTTGAGAACTCGGGTCTTAACAGCGCATAATTCGTACCTAGTAACAGGACACAATCTGGCGGCACTTTATTCTCATAATAACTCTTATCGATGCCCAGGTTTTGATTTAATAGAAGATGACAATCAAACTTCCTATCAGCCAGATCGTCGATTACCATTAATTTTTCAGAGTAAGCCTTTACATGCTTATGCCACTGCTCATCTATTCCATAATGATCAACAATAACCCAATTAACTTTTTCTAACTTAATTATATTAACACAATCATCTGCATCTTTTTTTTGCTTTACGCCTAACCATTGCGAATATTGAGAGCTCGTTTCGAACTCCTTATCTTTTGGTGCTGATAGCTCATAAACTTTAAAGCCATTCGAAATAATCTTATAAATGGAATCTCCTTTGTGAGACCGACAAATAAACTCAACTTTAGTACCATTTTTTTTTAACAAGTCAGCCAAAACCAAACAACGCATAACGTGACCTGTTCCTATTTGATGGGATGAATCGACCCGAAATAAGACTTTCACACTAACTCACCACTGTGTTTTAACACTTGGAACATTAGTTCTGCATGTTTCCAATCTTCTTTTGAATCTATGTCTTGAACTAAGTGTCGGGGCAAAATATATGGACTGGCGGCAGATGAGAACAATGGTTGTTGGAGCCTAAATGCCTCTGCTTTCCCCCAATAAAATTGACCTGCGTCATGGTATGCCTCAACTAAGTCTTGTGATCTTTTTTCATAATAATCGGGATAAAACATATTAATACGTTTTTCCGGTGTTAAATTAATTGCTCTTTGAATAGGGGATGCAAATCTTGTTAATGAAAAACAATAATCAGCATTTTCATGCCGCATTTGCGCGTACGCATTCCTAATAGCATCCACCTGCACGAATGGAGCTGTTGCATAAATACAGCACACCTCGGTAGGAGGCTGTTCGAGATTATCAAACCACTCAATTGCATGCTTAATCACAGGCATGGTACCTGCATAATCATCAGACAATTCCTGTGAGCGAAGAAAAGGCACCTCAGCTCCAAATGATTTAGCAACTTCAGATATTTCAGCGTCATCAGTTGACACAATCACTCTGTCAAAACAATTTGAAGCAATGGCAACTTTGATTGAATATGAGATTATTGGTTGCCCGAAAAATTCTTTGATATTTTTACGAGGTATTCTCTTGCTCCCCCCTCGCGCCGGAATAACACATAATCTCATTCTAAAATCCTGCCCAATGTCTCTACAACCTCATCTTGCATCTGTTTTGTTAAGGATTGAAATAACGGAATACTAATTACACTTTTATAGTAGTTTTCAGATTTTGGAAAATCGCCTTTTTTAAAACCTCTATCTTTATAATACGGCTGCATGTGGACCGGAATGTAATGTACATTTACACCAATTCCACTCGCTCTCAGTTCTTTAAATACTTGCTCGCGTGATTTATTGACTTGACCTTGATCTAATAGAATTGGATATAGGTGCAAAGAAGAATAAGAATCTGGGCTTTGAAATGGGGTGACTACGGATACATCGCATAACAATTCATCATAGTACTCTTGGCATTCGTGACGCCTAGCTACAAATTCGTCTAGACGTTTCATTTGCGATAGCCCAAGAGCTCCCTGCAGTTCAGTCATCCTATAATTAAACCCCAGGGCTAGCTGTTCATAGTACCAGTCTCCTTCAGAAGCTGAAACCATTAAACTTACATCCCGGGTTATTCCATGGTTCCGCAGTGATTTCATTTTAACAGCTAATGAGGGATCATTTGTTGTTGCTAAACCACCTTCTGCTGTCGTGATGATTTTAACTGGATGAAAGCTAAAAACTGTAATATCCGAATATTGACAACACCCTATAGATTTACCCCGGTATCTACCTCCAATAGCATGACTTGCGTCTTCAATAACACTAAAGCCATATTCTTTGCTCAAAGAGCTGATTTTTTTCATATTGCAAGACTGTCCTGCAAAATGCACAGGAATTACAAGCTTCGGGAGATTATTGTCTTTCCTAGCCTGAATTAATTTCTTTTCGAGTTCTTCAGCACATAGGTTATACGTCTTGGGATCAATATCAACAAAATCGACGTTAGCGCCACAATACAAACCGCAATTAGCAGAGGCTACAAAAGTATTGGGACTGGTCCACATCCAATCACCCTTGCCCAGACCTAAGGCTAAGCATGCAATGTGTAATGCAGAAGTTGCGCTATTAACTGCCACTGCAGAACTTGCTCCACAGTAATCAGAAACATATTTTTCAAATGCGGGAGTTTGTGGTCCTTGAGTTAAAAAGTCAGATTTTAATACACTAACAACCGAATCAATATCCGCTTGATTAATATCTTGCTTTCCATATGGAATCACTATTAAAACTGCCCTATTTTGTTTTTATTTTGTTCTATCCATAGCTGGAGTTCAGATATTTTCATCCACTCTAGATTATTATCAGAACGATACGTAAAGTCCGGATCCACTTTTATACCAGACCCTATCCTCTCCTGATCCTTATACCACTCATTAATGGACGGCAGTATTTTGAAATATTTA
>JABGVR010000058.1 GCA_018645985.1 Hellea sp.
GTTAAAAATGAAAAAGGGACAGGGCTTTCGTCAGCCGATTGCTGCTCTAATGAATCCCAGTTTACAGATGACTTAGCTATTCTAGCGGGAGTCCCTGTTTTAAGACGGCCAATAGTGAAGCCCAATTTATATAATCTATCAGCCAAGCCAATTGAAGGCTTATCGCCAACCCTCCCTGCTGGTGTTCTTTTATGTCCAATATGAATTTCACCCCTCAAAAAAGTTCCAGTGGTTAAAATAACACGGTCAGATAAAAAAGTTTCTTTGTTTTCATCAATAACACCAGCAACTTTCCCGCTCTTAACCAACAAGTCATCAACACAAACTTCTTTCACTGTTAAGTTTTCATAATTCAATAATATATCTTGCATATTTAACTTATAAAGATAGCGGTCTGATTGAGTTCGCGGGCCCCGTACTGCTGGTCCCTTAGATCTATTCAGCAACCTAAACTGAATGCCTGATGCATCAGCCACTGTACCCATTAAGCCGTCCATAGCGTCTATTTCTCTAACAAGGTGACCCTTTCCAAGCCCCCCAATAGCTGGGTTACATGACATTTCACCTACCGTGCTAATCTTGTGTGTTAGAAGTAAAGTTTTTGCACCAATGCGTGCGGATGCGGCCGCTGCATCACATCCAGCGTGACCGCCGCCAATAACAATAACATCCCAAAATAGAGACACATCACACTCCATATGTTTCACGTGAAACTTTATTTATTAACGCTCATATATATGTCTCGTTGGTTTTGTCGAGAAAAAGTATAGAACAAAGAAAGAAATAAAGGGCTACTTTCCAACACAAAACCTAGAGAATATTCGATCAAATACACTTTCAATATCGCTAGCTCCAGCTAATTCTTCGAGCGCATATAGCGCGCTGCGTATATCATCTCCGGCTAGCTCTGGGCTTTTATTTAAACAACTAGCGGCCCTAGTTATGGATAAAAACATTTCGGACACACAGTTTCTATGTCTAACACGAGTCAAAGTTGGCTCATTACCTACTGTATATTTTTCTAATATAGTTTTTTCAATTAATGCTCTTAAATCATCTATATCTTTTTCCTTTAATGCGCTAATTTTTATCTCGTTAGAGCTAATGCCCCTTTTTAACATTGTTTGTTTTTGATATTTGTCGACTTTATTATAAACGACTATATCTCCATCAGATATTTGGCTCTTAATATTATTGTCTGAATTATCTTCGGTAAGATCAATAACGTGTATTAATATATCGGCTTTTTTTGAAAGCTTTAAGGCACGGTCAATACCTTCAGCCTCAATCTCGTTGGACGTATCTCTAATACCGGCTGTGTCGCTTAATCGAACTGGAATTCCTGTTAATATCATATTTATTGATACTATATCACGTGTGGTGCCTGCGGTTGGGGTTACTATTGCTGCGTCTCTTTTTGATAAAGCGTTTAATATTGTAGATTTGCCTGTGTTGGGGCTACCTATAATAACTATGTCTAAACCATGCCTAATCGCCTCGCCTGTATCCGCGGTTTTTAAAACTTTTTCGCTGCCCTCCAAGACTAAATTAAGGTAGGAAAGAGCTTTGTGCGATAAATTATCTGGAATATCTCCCTCGTCAGGGAAATCAATCTCGCCTTCTATTTGGGCTAAGGCGTTTAATAAATTTTCTCTCCACCCCTCATATAAATGTCTTAAGGCCCCGTCCATCTGCTTTATAGCTTGTTTGTGCTGACCTTCTGTTTCTGCATCTATTAAATCAGCTAAGCCCTCTGCTTCTGTAAGGTCCATTTTCCCATTTTCAAAAGCACGGCGCGTAAACTCGCCCGCCTCTGCTTGTCGTAGGCCTAAACTATACAGTTCTGATGTAAGTTTTTCTATAACAGCAACACTTCCATGCACATGAAGCTCAACACAATCTTCACCAGTAAAGCTATTTGGACCCTGCATAAAAAATAATAAACAGGAGTCTATTAACTCATTGTTTTTATTGTAAATTTTTTTTAAAGTCACACGTCTTGGCTCAAAAAATTTCTGCCTTGTGAGGCTTTTTAAGGCTTTAGTCGCACTGGGGCCACTTATACGAAACACTGAGACACCTGCTTTACCGGGTGCTGAGCTTAGTGAAAATATGGTGGGTTTTTTATAGTTTTTCATAGTAATAAGCCGCGCGGCGTCAACGCCAATATTTATTCCACACCATTTTTTCCCCTAATGATTTAATATAATGCTTATGATCTTTTATTTGATCAGTTGACAGATTGCTTGATAGAGGTGATGGCCGCTCTCTTACTTCATCTTTTGCGATAGGTGTTATAGTTTCGGGTACGCTGTTTTCTAAATCTAAATTACGCATTCTCCCGCCTTTTAGCTGTAAGTACACCTCCGCTAATAACTCTGAGTCTATAATGGCTCCGTGCTTATCTCTAGAAGATAAAGATATACCATATCTCTTACAAAGAGCGTCAAGTGAAGCCGGCGAGCCGGGAAATTTTTCTCTGGCCATCTGAAGGGTATCTATAAAGCGGTCATTAGGAAAAATAGGCTGGCCTGCTTTTTCAAGCTCTGCATTTATAAAGGCCTTATCAAAATTTGCATTATGCGCGATAAGTTTGCTATCTCCAACAAATTCTAGAAACTCAGCAGCAACATCGGCAAAATACTGGCCATTTTTTTTCAAAAAGTCTGTGGTAAGGCCTGTGATTTGTGTTACTTTTTCAGGAACATCTCTTTGAGGGTTTAGATATGCGTGGTATTGTTTTCCTGTTGGGATCATATCGATTAACTCGATACAACCCAATTCTGTAATCCTATCATCGCCCCTCGCATGAAAGCCCGTAGTCTCTGTATCAAAACAAACTTCTCTTATACCGCTCATGTTAATTAACCTTGATACCTAAACTAGAAATAAATTCTTTTACCTGGTTGTTTGTCGTCTTTAAACTATCATCTGTTTTAATAACAATATCAGCCTTACTTTTTTTTGCGTCATCACTTAACTGCTTCGCAAGTAGCCCTTTGAATATTTTCTCAGTCATTCCTTCACGAGACAGAACTCTTTCATACTGTATATGGTAAGGCGCTGACACCACAACTACAATGTCCATAATTTTGTTTAACCCTGTCTCAAATAACAAAGGAACATCAAAAACAAGTATCTCTTTATTTTTGTTTGTTTTAAGAAAACCATCTCGCTCCGCCCCAACTAAAGGGTGGATAAGGCTTTCTAGCTCTCCTATTTTATCTGGGTTTTCTACTATAAAGGAGCGCAGAATCTCACGGTTAACAGTGTTGTTGATTACTGCCTCTGGGTAAAAGTTTTTTATAGTATTTATTGCTGCACCTCCTTTTTTATAAAGGTCGTGGACAACTTTGTCAGCATCGAACACGGGGAAGCCATAGTTTTTAAACATATTAGCAACTGTGCTTTTACCCATCCCAATAGATCCGGTAAGGCCAACTTTAATCACAGCCTACCGTCCAGAGCTTTTATAAGTTTTTTCCTTACATTTAAGTTTCTTGGGGGCTCTTGGTTATAGAAAAGCTCAAATGAAGGCCGCGCTTGTGCTATTAACATATCTAAGCCGCCTAAAACTTTACAACCTTGTGCTTTGGCGTTTTTAAGCAGCTCTGTTTCTATTGGGGTATAAACTAAATCATAAACAAGGCTTTTATTGCTACAACAGGATAAATCTAAATCCAGACGTGATTTCCCAACCATTCCAGCGGATGTGGCGTTAATAATAAGAGTTGCGTTTTGCAAATTATCCTTTCTTTTTTTCCAATTTACTGGCTTTAAGCTTTTTTTATCGATCTCGCGAACCAAGGATAAAAGCTTATCATTAGACCTTCCTGTTACATAAATTTCTGGGTGATTAATTGACAAAAGCGCCCAAATAGCTGCTCGTGCTACACCGCCCGTTCCTATGATAAGCGCCGGCTTTTGTAATATTTCGTCAACCCCTAGCTTATTTATTAACGGGTCTAAGAACCCCTCTAGGTCCGTGTTGTGCGCAGTCAGTTGGCCGTCCCTTACATATAAGCAATTTGCAACACCTAGCATTTTAGCTTGATGTGTTTGTATGTCAGAGGCTAAAAATGCGTGCTTTTTAAGAGGAAGAGTTATGTTTACGCCGTTAATGTTTGTTTTTTTTAGGCTTCTAAAGGCCCGTATAGCGTCGTCTGGCCTAACTTCATAAGAATAATAAAACCCTTCGATCTTTAGTGCCTTCAGCCAGGAGGAGTGAAGAAGGGGAGAAAGTGAATGGTGCACAGGGTATCCACAAACTCCTGCTATCAGCGCTTGTTTGCTCATGATAAGATAGCGTTTCTAGTTCGCAAATAATCAAGAAGGGGTAAAAGAGGAAGCCCGAGGACCGAAAAGAAGTCACCTTTTACACTTGAGAATAATTGCGAACCTCTTTTCTCAAATCTATATGCACCCACCGTTTGCAATAACGAGTCACCCTCTTGATCAATATAGTTATCTATAAATTTGTCTGTAAAGCCCCTTACCCTTAGCTCTACTTTTGAATTGTACCTCCACACAGAAACGCCTCTTTCACTTACAACAACTGACCCCATTAGATAGTGTGTTTTATTTCGTACGGCTATAAGTCTCTCTCTCGCCTCTTCTATTGTTTTAGGCTTATCATATATTGCCCCCTCAAATACCATTATCTGGTCCGCTCCTATGACAAGGCCTGGGGTTTCACTACTTACTTTTATTGATTTAAGCTCAGCTAAAGCGCTCACTATACTTAAGTTACTTGCGCCCTCATGAACCATAGAGTTTTTTATAGATGCCTCATCAATTGGCTTAACAATAACCTCGAATGTAACGCCTGAATCTTCTAATATTTGTTTTCGGATTGGGCTACCTGAGGCAAGAATAATGTTCATACTTTAATCTTTTTGTGGGAATTATAAGCTTTAATAATTTGGGCTGATGTTTCTTCAATAGACTTTCTTGTTACATCAATAACTTTATAGCCTTTTTTTGTGAACATACGTTTTGCCTGCCGCATTTCATCTCTAACACGGTCCATATCAATATAATCTGTTTGGTCGGTTTCGTTTAAACCTACAAGTCTCTGTTCTCGTATCTGTACTATTCTATCAGGTGAGGCTATTAGGCCCACGACAAAAGGTTTTGTTATTTCATCAAGTATTGTGGGTAATGGTGACCCAGGAATAAGAGGAATATTACCCGCTAAATATCCTCGGTTTGCCAAATAAATACATGTCGGTGTTTTAGATGTTCTGCTTATTCCCAATAGGAGTATATCAGCATTGTTAAGGCCCATAATATTTTGTCCGTCGTCGTGGGCCATGGCAAAGTCTAAAGCCTCTATTCTGTTATAATATTCGGCATCAAGGTTTCTTTGTGCACCAACTTCACGGATCATTCTTGATCCAAGGTATCGCCCTAGCATAGATATTGGTTGATCGAGGACAGATATTGCTGGAATTTTGTTGCGGCCACAGAACTTTTCTAACGTTTTTCTTCTGTCCGGGTTCATTAACGTATATAGTACCACACCTGGTTTGTTTTTTATTTCTTCAAGTGTAGATTGTAAGTTTTCCTCAGAACGCACCAACGTGTGTAAATGTTCCAAGGCTGTGGCATTCCTAAACTGAGCTGCAGAAGCCTTCATTATGGCCACTAATGTTTCCCCTGTGGAGTCAGAAATTAAATGTATATGGAAATATAGTGATATATTATTATTTTTAGCTGACATTCTTTATTATAAAGCAAGATATCAGTTTTTGTCCACAACCTCTATTAAAAATATAATTCTTGAGCAAAAGGTGGGAATATTTAAGCGTTTTATATAGTGAATGATCACAGTGTATAACTCTAAATGTGAAACACAAGAACTCTGTAGATAAAAGGTTGTTCTTTTTATATACACAGCTTTATAAATGTAAGATTATACAATTAAATCAGACAAAAAACTACTTATCAACAAGTTCCGTATAAAAAGTTTTTTTTAATTTAAGGATAGATTAAAATATATAATTAATCTTTTATTAACAATCGTTAATATAGAGTTAACTTATCCACTTTTACACTTTTCTATTACTATCACTCCTTTAATATAATATATAAGAGAAGAGTAATATTCTGTACAAAAAGGTGTATAATTAATAATGCAAAAAATAATAAATGTTTTATCCGGAAATAAAGAAGATATAGCTCCTATCTGGATGATGAGACAAGCAGGTAGACACTTACCAGAATATCTAGAAGTAAGAAATACAACAAATAGTTTTATAGATTTTTGTTTCAGTCCTGAGAAAGCTGCAAAGGTAACCCTACAACCTATTCATAGATACGATATGGACGCAGCTATATTGTTTGCTGATATTCTTCTCGTTCCAATTGCTTTGGGAAGAACGGTTACATTCGAAAAAGGCATTGGTCCACTACTAAACCCCTTATCAACTAAAGACATAAGTAACTTTCAAATTAATACAGATGTATTAAAACCTGTATATGAAACTGTATGTAAAGTTAGAAAAGAATTAGATAGAAATAAGTCACTTATAGGTTTTTGTGGGGGCCCCTGGACAGTTGCTACTTATATGTTGGAAGGAAAAGGAACTCCAAATAAAGAATTAGCAAAGAAATTTGCTTATGAAAATGAAGAGGCTATCAATGACCTTCTAGATTATTTAGTTGCTATAAGTGCTGAGTATTTAATAAAGCAGGCAGAAGCAGGGGTAGACGTACTTCAAATTTTTGAAAGCTGGGCAAGTGATTTATCTCCATATCTATTCAATAAACTTGTTATTGTGCCAACAAAAAAAATAATAAAGCGAATAAGAGATGCGGGGGTCAATATTCCTATAATAGGATTCCCAAAGAATTGTGGCTTATCTATAAATGAATATGTGAAAAGTTCTGGAATTACGGCAATTGCGGTAAGCACAGAAACACCACTTGATCAGATAAGAGGTCTCATACCAAAAAATATGGCAATTCAAGGTAACTTAGATCCATTGGCCTTAAGAATTGGCGGGAACACATTAAAAAAGCAAGTGCAGGAAATATTAGATAAAGTAAAAGGGCCACATATATTTAATTTAGGGCACGGAGTAACACCCGATGTGAAGATAGAAAATATTAAAGCTGTTATAAACCATATTAGAAAAGGTGAAGGAAATTATGTATGAATGGTTAAAAGCAATACATATTAGTTTCGTAATATTTTGGATGGCGGGATTATTATATTTACCAAGATTATATGTCTATCATAGTAATTCTATCAAAGGAGGAGAGCTTGATTTGAAGATGATAGAAGCTGAAAGAAATTTAATTAAAATTATTATTACACCGGCAATGGTGATCACTTTAATATCAGGCATACTTTTATTAATTAACTATAATTTAGAAATTTTACAAAGCTCTTTTTGGCTACCATTAAAATTGTTATTATTATTACTATTATTTGGTTATAATGGTTATTTAACAAAACAAAGAAAGTTATTTGCACTCGGTGAAAGACCTAAGAGCGAGAAATTTTTTAGACTAATAAATGAAATCCCTGCCTTAATGACCATATTTATAGTCATTTTAGTAGTTGTAAAACCTTTTTAAACAACTTGACCTATATTTCATTATAAATTAAATTGTTTATTGCGGCGTCCTGCCATAAAAATAACAAATCTGTTATAAAGCTCTATAAGAAAAAAATATGTCTGAAAAAAAACTCTCTTTAGATGATATGTCATCTATAAGTCTTGATGACTTAAAAAAACTTAAACCAGCGGAACTAATACAATTTGCCGAAGAAGTTGGTATAGAAAATGCTAGTTCTATGCGAAAACAAGATATTTTTGTCCAAGTATTAAAAGACTTAGCGGATGATGATATAGAAATCCACGGAGGTGGGGTTCTTGAGGTATTGCAAGATGGCTTTGGTTTTCTAAGAGCGCCAGAAGCAAATTATTTACCTGGGGCCGATGATATATATTTAAGCACCAAAATTATACGTAAGTTGGGCTTAAGAACCGGCGACACAGTTGCAGGAGAGATAAGAGCACCACAAGAGAATGAACGTTATTTTGCAATGAGCAAAGTTTTATCTATTAATTTTAGCACGCCAGAACAAGCAAAAAACAAAGCTCACTTTGATAACCTAACACCATTATATCCAGACCAGAGAATGAAGATGGAAATAGAAGACCCTTCATTAAAAGACATATCAGGACGGATAATAGATATTATAGCACCAATTGGTAAAGGACAAAGGGCTTTAATAGTTGCACCTCCTCGCACAGGCAAAACGGTTTTATTACAAAATATTGCACATTCGATAGAAAGAAACCACCCTGAGTGTTACGTGTTAGTCCTTTTAATTGACGAAAGACCAGAAGAAGTCACAGACATGCAAAGAAGCGTTAAGGGAGAAGTTGTTTCATCGACATTTGATGAGCCAGCTACAAGGCACGTCCAAGTAGCAGAAATGGTTATTCAAAAGGCGAAAAGGATGACAGAACATGGAAAAGATGTTGTTATACTTTTAGACTCTATAACAAGGCTGGGTAGAGCATATAATACAGTAGTGCCGAGCTCCGGTAAAGTCCTTACGGGCGGGGTAGATGCAAACGCACTTCAAAGACCAAAGAGGTTCTTTGGAGCAGCTAGAAACATAGAAGAAGGGGGGTCTTTAACAATAATTGCCACCGCACTAATAGAAACCGGCTCAAGAATGGACGAAGTTATATTTGAAGAATTTAAAGGTACAGGTAACTCAGAGTTAGTGTTGGATAGGAAAGTAGCAGATAAAAGAATTTTCCCAGCAATAGATGTTACAAAGTCAGGGACAAGAAAAGAAGAGCTGTTAATAGGGCCTGTTGACCTTCAGAAAACGTATGTATTAAGACGAATACTCAACCCGATGGGCACAATGGATGCAATAGAGTTTTTGTTATCCAAACTAAAAGATGTCAAAAACAACGCTGATTTCTTTGAAAGTATGAATACTTAAGCTGCGTTTATGTGACCTAAAGCAAGCTTATTTACTCTAGGCCTTAAATGCATACTAAGTGGTGAACAGGGAGCTGGATCAGTTCACCGATTGATCGGCAGCTCGGCGCATCATTTCATCA
>JABGVR010000001.1 GCA_018645985.1 Hellea sp.
ACATAACAAAATTTATAAACTTTGATAATGTTAAGGAGCCATACTTAGCGTCAGGGTAAAAAACTCTTATTGGTGCTTTATTTTTTCTAGACATAATAATTATTTTGGTCTTTTAGCTCCATACTTAGATCTTTGCTGTCTTCTGGCTGTAACACCTTGAGTATCTAAATTACCTCTTAATATATGATAACGAACACCAGGAAGATCTTTTACTCTCCCTCCTCTGAGTAAAACAACAGAGTGTTCTTGTAAATTATGACCTTCACCAGGAATATAACTTGCAACTGTATATCCGTTGGTAAGCCGTACACGAGCAACTTTCCTTAGGGCGGAGTTAGGTTTACGAGGAGTTGTTGTGTAGACTCTTGTGCAAACCCCACGCTTTTGTGGATTAGCCTGAAGAGCGGGGTTTTTTGTTCCGCGTTTTTTGGGCTGACGTGGTTTACGTATTAACTGTTGAATAGTTGGCATAATTAGTCTTCTAGATGTAACTTTGTTATTATAATTATTTGCGCTCATTTATGTATTTAAGCACTCGAAGTCAATCAATTATTTCGTTTATGACTGTATATATTTTTTTACTTTTTTAAAGGTGTGTGAAATTACAATTATAATGGGTTACCCAGTATCCTTATTCCCGTATTCCCCACATATCATATTCATCGGTATGTTTTATTTTAACGGAAACTATGTCACCAACTTTAACTTCAGTATCTCCATTGAGAAATACACAGCCATCTATTTCAGGTGCATCCGCCATTGAACGTCCAAAAGCTCCGTCTTCATCAACTTCATCAATAATTATATCGTGAGTTTCTCCGATTTTTGAATTCATAATTTCAAAACTAATTTTTTGTTGGGTTTCCATTAACCTCTCGTATCTTTCATCGATTATATTCTGAGGTATTTGATTTTCAAATTCAAAAGCTTGAGCTCCATCTACATTTTCATATTTAAAAGCGCCTACGCGACCTAACCTAGCTTCTTTTAAGAAATTAATAAGTACTTCAAAGTCTTCTTCTGTTTCCCCTGGAAAGCCGACTATGAATGAAGAACGAATCGTTATGTTTGGGCATATTTTTCTCCAAGATTTTATGCGTTCCATAAGTTTATGTTGGTTTGCGGGGCGTTTCATTCTTTTAAGTACAGACGGGCTTGCATGTTGAAAGGGAACATCAATATAGGGCAAAATGCCTCCATCAGCCATATTTTGTATTATCTTATCTACATGGGGATAAGGATAAACATATTGCATTCTTACCCAAACGCCCAATTTACTAAGTGCTTGGGTTAGGTCGAATAAATTTGATTTATATGTTTCATTTCGCCAAGTGCCCTCTTTATAATTTATATCTAAGCCATAAGCCGAGGTGTCCTGGCTAATAATTATAAGTTCTTTTACCCCTGAATTTACCAGATTTTCTGCATCTTTCATAACATTTGTGATATCTATACTGTCAAGACTTCCTCGTAGATCTGGTATAATGCAGAATGTGCACTTGTTATTACATCCCTCAGAAATTTTTAAGTATGCATAGTGCCTAGGGGTTATTCGTGAGCGTTCATATGGAATTAAATCCCTAAATTTATTTCCTGTAATGGGTGCTGCTTTCCTTACCGCTCGAACTACATCATCGTATTGTTGTGGACCTGTTACAGATAGAACCTTAGGAAATTGTTCTTTTATAATAGGGTCGTTACCCATACACCCAGTTACAATTACACGTCCATTTTCGAATAGTGCTTCATCAATTGCAGAAAGACTATCTGCTTTTGCCGAATTTAAGAAACCACATGTATTAACAATTATCGCATCAGAGTCATCATAAGTACTGCCGATTTTATAACCGTCTGCCCTTAAAAGGGTGATAATTCTTTCCGAGTCGACCATTGCCTTAGGACAACCAAGAGATACAAAGCCTATGCTTGGGTTATCTAGGTCTTTGTTATCACTATTTTTTAATTCTGAATTTTCTGGTGAAACCATTATATAAAGCCTTTTTATCAAGAATCCAGTGTTCACATAAAAGGAATTAAGGGTATGTCCAGTATTTAATCTTGGTTACTCAATCATATTTAATGTGAAAATATGAGTTTGTTTACTTAATTATGGTAATTTTAATGAAAAACAATTATCACATAAAAATGAAAAATCTATTTATTTATCTATACATTATTTCTTTTTTTCTATTTTCGTTTGGAGTTTCTGCTCAAGATTTACTTTATGTAGCACCAGGTGCAGATAAAGTAGTGCCTAGTTCAACTTTACAAGTTGAATTATCATATTCTCCAGTAGTCAAATTAACATCTCCCGCAGTTGTAAATGTTTTTACTTCAAGGACAATATCGCGACGAGGATCCTCATTTTTTGATCAAATGTTTGGTATGAGAAGGGCACCACAAGAACGTACTGAAAGTTCTTTGGGATCAGGCGTTATAGTTCGGGGTACAGGAGTAATAGTTACTAATGCTCATGTGGTTAATGGCGCTGAGGAATTAAAAATTGTACTTAATGATAGACGTGAGTTTGAAGCTGTTATTTTAGCGCAAGATGAAGATATTGATATAGCGGTGTTAAAAATAGATGTTGGTGAAGAGATCTTACCTAGCCTGGCTATTCAAAAAGATAATACCACAGAAATTGGAGATATCGTTCTCGCAATTGGAAACCCATTTGGTGTAGGACAAACTGTTACGAGTGGTATAATATCTGCTTTAGGCCGTACTAATGTGACAGACACATCTTCATTTATTCAGACCGATGCTGCAGTAAATCCAGGAAACTCAGGAGGTGCTTTGGTGAATTTAACAGGTGAATTAATTGGAGTAAACACGGCTATATTTTCACGGTCAGGTGGATCTAATGGTATTGGATTTGCCATACCTGGAGAACTTGTTTCACGGGCAGTAGATAGTGCTATTTCAGAAGGTAGGATTGTACGCCCTTGGATGGGTGCAAGAACCAATGCTGTAGATTCTGTTATGGCCTCTGCTTTGGGATTAGATAGATCTAGAGGCACTGTTATAAATGATATATATCCATCTGGTCCCGCCGCTTCTGCTGGTTTGGAGCGGGGCGATGTGATATTGTCGATTGCTGATACTGAAATTAATGATGATAGTGGTCTACGTTTTAAGCTTGCCACATTAAGACCTAGTCAAAAAGTAAACGTTAAAGTATGGCGCGGCGGAATAGAAAAATCATTAACTGTTATTGTTGATATACCAAAAGAATTACCTGAGAGAGATCAGAAAAAGCTCAAGGGTTACCATGCTCTTGACGGAGCGATAATAGTAAATATGTCGCCAGCTTTGGGCGAAGAACTTGGTTTTGATCCATATATGAGAGGGGTTATGGTTCTGAGCGTTGAGAGAGGTTCGGTGGCGGCTTATAATAGATTTCGTACAGGAGACTTTATTGTTAGCTTGGGTAAAGAGACTGTCACATCTACTCAACAAGTTTCATCTTTATTAAATACAAATAAAGAACCAGGAAATTTAGAAATAATGATAGACAGGAATGGTAGAATAGGGTCCTTACCAGTTAGGTATCTTCCAAAGTAGAATTAAAGCCTACTAAATTTCCATGGTATATTATTGCCACTGTGAAAAGGTATTATAGTTGTATTTATTATATCAATTTCCATAGGTACAGACGTATTCGTGCGTTCAAGCATTACTTTTTCTTCATTTAGAGGTAAACCATAGAATTGCGGGCCAAATTCTGAACTAAACGCTTCAAGTTTATCCAATGAGTTTTCTTCATCAAATATTTTAGTGTACGCCTCCATTGCAAAAGGAGCATTAAAAAGACCAGCGCAACCACAAGCACTCTCCTTTGCGCCTTTTGAGTGTGGTGCTGAGTCTGTGCCTAGAAAAAACTTAGGAGATCCGGAAGTAGCTGCTTTTCTTAATGCAACACGATGCTTTTCACGTTTAACTATTGGTAAGCAGTAATTATGGGGGCGTATGCCTCCTTCGAAAATTGCATTACGGTTTAATTCAAGATGGTGGGGAGTAATTGTTGCCGCTATATTATTGTCTGATTCAAGAACAAAGTCGGCCGCTTCAGAAGTAGATATGTGTTCAAAAACTATTTTTAAGGATGGAAAGTCTTTTATTAGCGATTTAAGAACTTCATCAATGAAAACAGCTTCGCGGTCAAATATATCAACATGTTTTTGAGTCACTTCGCCGTGTAATAATAATGGCATTCCAATTTTTTGCATCACCTCTAAAGTAGGGTATATATTTTTAACATCTGTTACGCCCATAGAGGAATTTGTTGTTGCATTTGCCGGATAAAGTTTTGCTGCTGTAAAAACACCTTCATTATAGCCAAGCTTTACTTCATCTTTATCAATATCATCCGTTAAATAGCTTACCATTAATGGAGTAAAACCTAGACTAGGGTCAACGGATTTAAGGATACGTTCTCGATATTCCATTCCTCTTTTGGCAGTTATTACAGGTGGAGTTAGATTAGGCATTATTATAGCTCGTTTGAATTGCTTTGCTGTAAAATTTACAACTTGAGATAACATTGGGCCATCTCTCAAGTGCACGTGCCAATCATCTGGACGCCTTATAATAATTTTATCTGTCATCATTATAAACTTAGCTTTTTAATCTAATTGTAGCAACTATTTCTAATTGTATGCTGCAGTAATAGTTTTTTGGGTTTTTTTCCATAGTTTATATTTACTCAATTTATTAAGTTTTATGAATTTTGCATCTAATGCATCGCTTCCAGCAGTAGGTTTTCCAGAAATCCACATAGCGCTGTAGTTATGAAGGATATATTTGAAGCCTTCTTCATTAAACTCTACTTGATTTATTTTTTTTTCAATAGAAGCTTTTATTCCAGTTTCTTCATAGAGTTCTCTCAGTGCAGCCTTTGTTTCTGATTCGCCAAACTCTATTTTTCCGCCTGGGATGGACCATTCGCCTTTGCGGGGTGGATTGCCTCTTCTTATAAGAAGAATTTCATCACCTTTGAAGCAAGCAATACCAGTACAGTTTATGAATTTTTTAGACAATCGTGTCTCCAAGTTCACGCTATGATTATTCGTGTAACTTTATTTGGATAGTAAAGCTCTATAATTAGGTAATTCTGGCATAAAAAAACCGCACATATAAATATGTACGGTTTATTATATAGATGGATATTAATTTATTCTGGATTTTTACCGCCCACATATGTGGAAGTATAAATACGAGGCATATCGCACGTCATTACCTCGCCATATGTAGCGTTAATGCTAGCGCCACCATCATGTAAAACCATATCATGTGCTTTGCCGCGCTCTGCTAAAGTATTGGTTATGTAGATGTTATAAACATCCTTATCTTCATCTCTTGCTCCTCCTGCTTCAGGGAACCAACGAAAAATACCGCCCGGCATATCTGCCTCGTCCATTTTTTTGTTCCATTCTGCATCGGCCATCATTAAATCACCTAAGCCTTTATCATCATTGAATTTACATCCGTTGATTTGAACAATAGCCTTCTTAGATTCTGCTTTAAATGGGCGAGCAATTATGCCGGACATGAGCTGGTGTGACCCACAGGTCTCAATTTCATCCCATTTTTTTGATAAATCAGTTCCTTTACTCATCCACTCATCCTGGGCGGTTCCCATTACTTCGTGTGATGGCGAATTGCCGAGCCAAAAATAATCATATGGAAAGTCTTGTTTGTTGCTAGTATGAGGTTGTAGCACCCATGCGTTATACTGCGCAGTTGTATTTGGACCAACCCAATCATTCCATTCATTTGCCACTGCCATTACATCGCTCATATTTTTGTCATCTTTAATATTGCAAAAATAACCTTCAAGAGCACCTATAGTTGGTCCTTCGTGATGACCCGCTGATGCTATGGTTGATAAACCTACGCTTACTAGCAAAGAACTTATTAATGTGATTTTCTTCATATTATACCCCTAATCTAAGTGTTCATAGAATGATTTCTACTAATCTAATAAAGATTTTTTTACTTTACTTGTCAAATTAATTGCGAATGACTCTCATAAAGTAAAGAGTATTTACTACATACGCATAATTATTGTGCAAAAAACAAAGCATAAATATTTTACTGATTATTTTTTTGTCTCAGGCTGGCTGCGTGTAAATACTAACTCATTATTCTTTGATAGGTTATTGTTGTATTTGTATCCATCAAGATCAAATTTCTTTAGATCTTTTGCAAATTCTATTTTGTTTATGATTATCCAGCGAGCCATGAGACCTCTAGCATATTTAGCATAATACATCAGTGATTTTGCTTGGCCGTCTTTAATATTAAGAAATTTGGCAGATATAACATCGCTCTTTAAAGTATTTCTATCAATAGCTTTAAAATACTCGTTTGATGCCAAGTTTACTATAGTTTTATCTTCATGGTTTTTTAATTCAGAATTTAGCTGTTTCGTAATTTTATTTCCCCAGAAATCATATAGAGATTTTCCACGCTTTGTTGTTAATTTTGTTCCCATTTCCAAGCGATAAGCTTGAATTAAGTCTAAGGGTTTTAAAATACCATAAAGTCCAGATAGTATTCTTAGGTGACTTTGTGCATAGTTTAACTCATTTTCGTCTAAGCTGTTAGCCTCGAGTCCCCAATATACATTTCCGTCAAAGGTTAGGCCTGCCGCTTTCGAATTATTACTTAGACCATCTAAGTTAAAGGCTTTAAAGCGATCTACATTGAGCTGTGCTAAGTTATCGCTCAAATGCATAAGCTTTTTTAGATCATCTACCGATTGTTTCTTTACTACTTTAGTTAGTTCAATTGTATCTGAATTAAAAATAGGGTTTGTAGTACTTAATCCAGCTTTAGGAGCTTCGAAATTCAATTTTTTTGCAGGGGAAAGTAAAGTAATCATTTGTGTTTTTCCTCATAACATCACAGTTTTAATGTATGTATGCTTGGGTTTAAAATTTGTTTTTAATAAATTACTTAAAATAATTAATTTTGCAACAAAGTTTTGTATTGTATTTAAGGAAATTACTTATGAACTGCCTTTGCCAAAGCTTTGACGAGCCCTAAAGCAGCTTCTACGCCTTTTTCATTTAACTCTTTTACAATTGCAGATCCAACCACAACACCGTCAGCATCATTTGATATTTTATGAGCATCGTCTGGCGTTTTTATTCCAAAGCCAACCACAACGGGTAACTTACTTGCTTGTTTAATTTTATGAACTTGCTCTGGTACGGAATTTAGATTGTCAGATGATGCCCCAGTAATTCCAGTCATAGATACATAATATACAAACCCTTTAGTGCCAGACACTACTCTTGGAAGACGGTTTTTATCAGTATTTGGCGTTGCAAGACGAATTAATGCAAGATCATTCAGGTTGAATGCTTCACGTAACTCGCTGTCTTCTTCTGGGGGGAGGTCTACTATTATCGCTCCGTCAATTCCTGATGCTTTAGCCTTTTTAGAAAATAAATCATAACCCATGTGGTGCACTGGATTGCAATAGCCCATAATTATAATCGGGGTAGTTGTATTTATTTTACGAAATTCAGAAGCCATCTCAAAAATAGTTGACAATTTAGTACCTGCCTTGAGTGACCGAAGTCCTGCTTCTTCTATAATTGGTCCATCAGCAGCTGGATCAGTAAAAGGCATGCCCAACTCAATTATATCAACACCATTATCAGGTAATGCATTTAGCATCTTTTGCGATACTACTCTATCAGGGTCACCGCCCATAATATATGCAACAAAGGCTGTGGAATCTGTTTGCTTAAGGTTTTTAAATGTCTCATTTATTCGGGTGGTCATAGTGAGCCTTGTTCATTCTATTTTAATAATTATTTCTAAAGTTTTAGGATCTAGAGTGTTCCTGAATTTATCCCTCAGTACCTTCACTTATGTGCTCACCTAATGCATCTGCTATAGTAAATACATCTTTATCTCCACGACCACACATATTCATTATGACGATACCGTCTTTGCCAATTTCTTTTGCTATTTCGACCGTCCTCGGGATTGCATGGCTTGGTTCTAGTGCAGGTAATATTCCTTCCAGTCGTGCGCACTCTTGAAACCAGTGAAGTGCCTCATCATCAGTCGCTGATAAGTATTCAGCTCTACCAATGTCATGTAAATATGCATGCTCTGGGCCAATACCTGGGTAATCTAATCCAGCTGAAATACTATGGGCATCTGTGATTTGACCATCCTCATTTTGTAAAAGGTATGTTCTATTCCCGTGGAGAACCCCTGGGGAGCCACCTGTTAAAGACGCTGCATGCAGTCCACTTTCGACCCCTCTGCCAGCTGCTTCTACTCCAATTAAGCGAACTGAATCATCATTTATAAATTCATGAAATAACCCCATTGCGTTTGAGCCGCCACCTATACATGCTATCAGTGCATCAGGAAGTCTACCCTCTCGTTCAAGTATTTGTTTTTTTGCTTCACGTCCGATTATTGATTGAAAGTCTCTTACCATAGCGGGGTAAGGGTGGGGGCCAGCAACGGTGCCTATACAGTAAAAAGTATCATCTACATTGGTAACCCAATCTCTTAAGGCCTCATTCATGGCATCTTTAAGAGTAGCTGTACCGCTTTTAACTGAACGAACTTCTGCACCTAATAAACGCATTCGAAATACATTTGGTTTTTGTCTGACAATATCTGTAGCACCCATATATACTATGCATTTAAGACCAAAGCGGGCAGCTACGGTTGCTGTAGCCACACCATGTTGCCCAGCCCCTGTTTCTGCTATTATTCTTGTTTTACCCATTCTTTTAGCGAGCAGTATTTGTCCCATGCAATTGTTTATTTTATGAGCACCTGTGTGATTTAATTCGTCTCTTTTAAAATAAATTTTAGCACCATTTGTAAATTCGGTGAGCCGTTCAGCATAGTAAAGCGGTGAAGGGCGACCAACATAGTGATTAAAAAAACTATCTAGCTCAGACAGGAAGTTGGGATCCGTTTTAGCATCTGAATAAGCAGCTTCAAGCGCAAGTATTGGGGGCATTAAAGTTTCTGCAACATACCTGCCTCCAAAATCTCCAAATCTTCCATTTTCATCTGGGGTTATAACATTATCAGAATTATTCATTTTTTATTTTATCCATAAAAGCTTTTATTTTATTGTGATCCTTTAGCCCTGCCGCCAGTTCAAGGCCAGAGCTAACATCTAATATTGGTGCTTTAGTTAAATTAATTGCATTCTCAACATTGGAAATATTCAAGCCACCAGCTAATGCCCAGGTTTTCGGTAAAGCCACTTTTGATATCATGCTCCAGTCAAAAAGTAATCCGTGCCCCCCCCTTTGGGGTGAGTCTAAGGGAGGTTTTGAGTCGTAAAGCATAATGTCAACAAGACCAGTATATTGTTCGGCTGTTATAAAGTCTTTCTTGTTATCTATTGAAATAGCTTTGATAAGTTTAATCTTAAAATTATTCTTTATATTCGCTACACGCTCCATACTCTCATTTCCATGAAGCTGGATATAACTGGGGCGCATCTCTTGAATGATGTTTTCTAGTAGGTTGTTTGTGGGGTTTACAACGACTGCTACTGTTTCGCAAAACTTGCGGGCAGGAAGGGCTATTCGTGAAGCTTCAGTTACAGATAATTTTCTGGACGACTCCGCATTGACGATAAACCCTAAATAAGACGCTCCATATTTTATGGCGGCATCAACATCTCTTTTGCAGGTCAATCCGCATATTTTAACTTTTGTAATCATTACTCATAACCTAAGATATTTTTGTATATAAACAATAGCTTTGAGTATTATGAGGGTAGATTAATTATTTTTTGGGAAACCACGGGATAAAGCTGTTTGTTTTTTCTATATAGCTAGCATAAGCTGATCTTTGCTTCATTTGCCTTTCAAGTAGGTCTCGACCAGATATGCGTGTTAGGAGAAGTGTCATAAGCAAAGGTGATAAAATTGTTGCCCAACCGAAATTGCTATTACATGCAACCAACCATATGCCCCACCAAATGCATGCGTTTCCAAAATAATTAGGGTGTCTTGTATATTTCCACAGGCCGAGATTTAAAACAGGTTTGTCAGCATCTTTACCCTTGAAATTCGAGTTTTTTTTCATGAATGTTGATAACTGTGCGTCACCTATAGCTTCAAATAAAAATCCAATAATCCATATTATTACCCCAATATAAACTAATGGACCGATTGTAATTTCAGGGGAGTTACTAGCGTGGGCCGAAGCAAATAAAATTGGAGCACTTATAATCATTATCAATAACCCCTGACCAAAAAAGATTGTAAATAGAGTTCTCAGTCTCCAATTATTCTCGGATAATCCCTTCCTCTCAGCTCTTTTTCTCATTGCTATGTATCTTTTATCTTCACCATGCCCAATATTTCGTTTTGCCAAATATAGAGTTAGCCTAATCCCCCAAAGTATAGGAAGAGCCGTTAATATTGTTGTGTAAAGTGTATTGTCCTGTGACATTACAAGACAAGCCACTGCCACAAGTAAAAAGCCAAAGCCCCAGAATATATCTATCAAACTTGCATCTTTGAACTTCAAACTTATGGCCCATAGTAAAATGAGTGAACCGAAAACTAAACTTCCGGCGTGGGTTAAGTTTATAAAGAAACTATATTGCATGCTATTCCCTCTATATTTTTATAAAATATCTACGTTTCAAATCTAAAAGAGATTACAACCATCTAGAACATAATTCTGAATTTTTCTCAGCGTCGAGCTTCATACAAAGCAATTGCCGCTGCAGTAGCCACGTTTAAGCTTTCGGCGTGACCTGGCATTGACTTACTAATCATGGGTATTTTTGATATTTGATCACATGTTTTCTTCACTCTTTCTCTTAAGCCTTTACCTTCTGTGCCCATGACCAAAACATTTCTTTTGTTGTCTCTAATGCTCGTCTTTAGTTCTAAAGTAGTATTTCCGTCTAGTCCCGTTACCATCCAGTCTAATTTCTTCAGCCTTTCAAGGGTGTTTGCTATGTTAACTTCTAGGCAAACAGGGATTGTTTCAAGGCACCCTACTGCTACTTTGGCTGTGGCCCCTGATAATGGCGGTGCATTTCTTGTTTGCATTACGAGAGCCCTAACCCCGAATGCTGAACAAAGTCTGAGCATAGCGCCTACGTTGTGAGGGTCTGTAATTTGATCAAGTACTAGAATAATACCTTCTCCATCTTTTTTTGCTATTGTGTCTAAATCTTGCCATTCAAGTGGTGCTGCTTTTAATGCTATCCCTTGATGGACTGCATCTCGCGGTATGCTTTTATTTAGAACCTGAGTTACAACAATTCTTGGTCTACATGTATTTTCAGGTATGCTATACCTTTTGGCCGATTGTTCTGTTAGTAACAATTCATGGATAGTCCGTCTTGGGTTAGCAAGTACAGCTTCACAAGCATGTGCGCCCCAAATCCATCCAGCCCCACCTTCATGCCCTTTGCCATTTTTATGCGACCGACCATGCTCTATCGAATGTGGTGATATGGGTCGAGTCGTAGAGTCGTGTATTTTCATGCCATAGGCTTTATTTAGCCTTTTTTGCCCTTTTGGACGTGTTTCGTCTAATTTAAACTCATTTTTATCTGCTTTTCGATGAAATCTGCTATTGCGTGAATTCTTTGACATCTCTATATACCCGCTAGAATTTAAATTAACAGCCTCTGTGCGTTACTCGGTTACCACGTTAGCTCGATGACATACAGGGTCTTTTTTGTTGGAGGCAACACTTTAATAGTTTTAGCTGTGGTCATTGCTAAAACACATATTTAATGGAGAGGTGGCCGAGTGGTTAAAGGCGTCAGACTGTAAATCTGATCACTATGTGTACGTTGGTTCGAATCCAACCCTCTCCACCACTGAATAAATAGAAAACATAAAAGTTTTCGGCGGATATGGTGAAATGGTATCATAAGAGCCTTCCAAGCTTAAGGTGCGGGTTCGATTCCCGCTATCCGCTCCAAATTTCTCAGAGATGAGAAGTACTTAAACCCGGTCAATAACGACCATAACATGTGAGAAGAAAACATGGCAAAAGAAAAGTTTGAACGCAACAAGCCCCATGCGAACATAGGCACGATTGGTCACGTTGATCATGGTAAGACAACGCTGACTGCCGCTATCACTAAATATTTTGGTGATTTCCAGGCATATGATCAGATTGATGGCGCTCCTGAAGAAAAGGCTCGTGGTATAACGATCTCAACAGCACACGTTGAGTATGAGACGGAAAACCGTCACTACGCTCACGTTGACTGTCCAGGGCACGCTGACTACGTCAAGAACATGATTACAGGTGCTGCTCAAATGGATGGCGGTATCTTGGTTGTTAATGCTGCTGATGGCCCAATGCCTCAGACACGTGAGCACATTTTACTTGCGCGCCAAGTTGGTGTTCCTGCTCTAGTTGTTTACATGAACAAAGTTGACCAGGTTGACGATGATGAGCTTTTGGAGCTTGTTGAGATGGAAATACGTGAACTTCTAAGTTCGTATGATTTCCCTGGTGATGATATTCCTGTGATTGCAGGTTCAGCTCTTGCTGCGATGGAAGGTAGAAACCCTGAAATTGGTGAAGAGTCTATTAGAAAGCTTATGGCTGCGGTTGATGAGTATATTCCACAGCCACCTCGTGCAATCGATGAGCCATTCCTTCTTCCTATCGAAGACGTGTTCTCTATCTCAGGTCGCGGTACTGTTGTGACAGGTCGTGTTGAGCGCGGAGCGGTTAATGTTGGTGATGAAATCGAGATTGTTGGTATCAAGGATACGCAAAAAACAACATGTACGGGTGTTGAAATGTTCCGCAAGCTACTTGATCGTGGTGAAGCCGGTGACAACATCGGTGCTCTTATACGTGGTATTGATCGTGAAAAGGTTGAGCGCGGACAAGTTCTTTGTAAGCCTGGTTCAGTTACGCCGCACAAGAAGTTTGTTGGTGAAGCTTACATCCTGACTAAGGATGAAGGTGGTCGTCATACACCATTCTTTAATAACTATCGTCCGCAGTTCTACTTCCGTACAACAGATGTTACGGGCGTTGTGACATTGGACGCTGGTACAGAGATGGTTATGCCGGGTGACAATGTAAATATTAACGTTGAGCTTATTGTGCCAATCGCAATGGAAGAAAAACTTCGCTTTGCTATCCGTGAAGGTGGTCGTACTGTAGGTGCCGGCGTTGTTGGTAAAATTATTGAGTAATTAAGGGTGAAAGGGTTCGTTTGAACCCTTTTTTTTATTGTTAGAAAGCGTTAGAAACGGATTTCCACTATGGATCGTCAAAACATTCGCATTCGGTTGAAAGCATTCGACCATCGCATCTTAGATACCTCTACTAAAGAGATTGTAAGTACAGCTAAACGTACAGGAGCAACTGTCAGGGGGCCTATTCCTTTGCCTACAAGGATCGAGCGGTTCACCGTAAATCGTTCTCCTCATGTTAATAAGAAATCTCGAGAGCAGTTTGAGATTAGAACACACAAGCGTATGCTTGATATTGTTGACCCAACTCCGCAAACAGTCGATGCTTTAATGAAGCTTGATCTTGCTGCGGGCGTTGATGTTGAAATTAAGTTGGGAGCGTAATCATGTTGCGTTCAGGTTTGTTGACAAAAAAAATTGGCATGACTCAGGTCTATGATGAGGCAGGCAACCATATACCTGTTACTGTGTTATCATTAGAGGGTTGTCAGGTAGTGGCCCATAAAACCCAAGATAGAGATGGGTATACCGCTCTTCAGCTTGGTGCTGGTGAGGCGAAAGTTAACCGTGTTTCAAAAGCTGAGCGAGAGCGTTTTGCTAAAGCTGCAGTCACTCCAAAAAAGAAGCTTATTGAATTTCGCGTTGAGGAAGATCAGTTAATTGAAGTTGGTGCTGACATGCTTGCTGACCACTTTTTACCGGGGCAAAAAGTCGATGCTTCAGGTATAACAGTTGGTAAAGGTTTTGCCGGGGCAATGAAGCGTCATAACTTTGGCGGCCTAAGGGCTACTCATGGTGTGTCTATCTCGCACAGGTCTCATGGTTCCACTGGACAGTGTCAAGACCCGGGCAAGGTTTTTAAGGGTAAAAAGATGGCGGGGCATATGGGTGCTGTGAGACGAACAGTTCAAAACTTAGAAATTGCGCGCGTCGATGCTGCTCAGGGTCTGGTACTAATAAAGGGTGCAACTCCTGGGTCAAAGGGTGCTTGGATTGAAATACGTGACGCAGTGAAGGGTTCAAAAGTTTCTGATTTACCATTCCCAGGTAGTTTCAGCGTTTCTAAAGACCCTGTGAAACCTACAAAGGCTGTAGATGAGACTGCTGAAAATGTAAATTCAAGTGAGGATGCATAGTCATGAAAATTGATATTCAAACACTTGATGGAAAAAAATCAGGATCTCTAGATCTTAGCAAGAATATATTCGGGCAAGAGCCTAGAAAAGATATTCTTCACAGAATGGTTAGATATCAGTTAGCGAAGCGTCAATCTGGTACCCATCAGGTGCAAGAGCGCGGAGATGTATCCAAAACAACAAAAAGAATTGGTCGCCAGAAAGGCGGCGGTACAGCTCGTCACGGTAACGGATCTGTTTCCCAGTTTCGAGGCGGTGCTAAGGCGCATGGACCTCGATCAAGGTCACATGCATTCGATTTACCGAAAAAAGTGAGAGCAATGGCCCTTCGCCACGCATTATCAGCTAAAGCTACAGCTAAAGAGTTGGTAATTATAGACGATGCTTCAATTAAATCTCCTAAAACTGCGGATTTACGCAAGCAATTAGCTGGTCTGGGTATCACAAACTGTTTGGTTGTTAGTGGTTCGTTAGTGGAGGAAAACTTCGCAATGGCTGCTAAAAATATTCCAAACTTAGACGTCTTGCCTAGTCAAGGAGCAAATGTATATGATATTCTTAAGCGCCATACATTGGTTTTAACTAAGCAAGCGGTGCTTGATCTGGAGGCTCGATTAAAATGAGTATAGCAGCCCGACATTATGATAGCGTTCTTTCTCCTATCATAACAGAGAAAACAACTATTATAGCGGAAAATAACCAGGTCGTATTTGAGGTTCCTGTCTCTGCCAGTAAGCCAGAAATTAAAGAAGCTGTAGAGCAGTTATTTAAGGTGTCTGTAACAGCTGTTAACACGCTACGTCTAAAGGGTAAAACTAAGCGTTTCAGGGGTATTCCTGGCCGCAGAAGAGATATTAAAAAAGCAGTTGTCACTTTGAAAGATGGTGACAGCATAGATATAGCAACAGGACTGTAGGGGGAAAATATGGCTCTTAAGACATTTAATCCGACTAGTCCCTCAAGAAGAAATCTTGTACAGGTTGATCGTTCCGATCTTCATAAGGGTCGTCCGGAGAAATCACTGACAGAAGGTCTATCAAAAAAGGGTGGCCGAAATAATACGGGTAGAATAACGATGCGCCGTCAGGGTGGTGGACATAAGCGTTTATATCGTATGGTCGACTTCAAAAGATCAAAAAAAGATATGGCCGCGACAGTTTTGCGGATTGAGTACGATCCAAATCGAACATCTTATATCGCTTTGATTCAATATAAGGACGGTGAAAAGGCTTATATCCTTGCTCCACAACGCTTGGCGCCTGGAGACACAGTGATTTCTTCTGATAAAGCCGACGTTAAACCTGGTAACTCAATGCCCCTCCGCTCGATGCCAGTAGGTACAATTATTCATAATATAGAGATCAAACCAGGAAAAGGCGGTCAAATAGCACGGTCTGCTGGAACATATGCTCAATTAGTCGGTAGGTCGGAAGGTTACGCACAGGTCAGACTCAAGTCTGGTGAGATGCGCATGGTTCATCAAACCTGCTTGGCGACTGTTGGTGCTGTGTCAAATCCGGACCATATGAATATTAACCTTGGTAAGGCAGGCCGAAAACGCTGGCTTGGTAAAAGACCTCAGGTTCGAGGTGTAGCTATGAACCCTGTAGATCATCCTCATGGTGGTGGTGAAGGTAGGACTTCAGGTGGTAGACACCCTGTAACACCTTGGGGTAAACCTACAAAAGGTGCTCGTACTCGCTCAAATAAAGCGACTGATAAATTCATTATACGTTCGCGTCATGCGAAGAAGAAACGTTAGGGAGCGTAGAGTATGCCACGTTCAGTATGGAAAGGTCCGTTTGTTGACGGATATTTATTAAAAAAAGCAGAAGCAGCTAAGGCTGAGGGTAGGCATAAGCCTATTAAAACTTGGTCTCGTCGCTCTACCATTATGCCCGGTTTTGTCGGCCTCACATTTCAAGTACACAATGGGCAGAAATTCATACCTGTTATTGTAAACGAGGATATGGTCGGTCATAAATTTGGTGAATTTTCTCCAACACGCACATATTATGGCCATGGTGTTGATAAAAAAGCAAAGCGGAAGTAGTAATGTCAAAATTAAAAAACCCACGTCGCGTTGCAGATAATGAAGCCAGGGCTAAACTACGAATGATACGTATTAGTCCGCAAAAACTAAATCTTGTTGCTCAGTTAATTCGCGGTAAAAAAGTAGAGACTGCTTTAGCAGACCTTGAATTCTCACATAAGCGAATTTCTGGTGAAGTAAAAAAAGTCCTCCAATCCGCTATTGCAAATGCTGAAAATAACCACGGTTTAGATATTGATAGTCTTATAGTTTCAGAGGCATATGTAGGAAAGAATCTAGTGATGAAGCGTTTTCGTGCTCGCGCACGTGGACGCGGAGCTAAAATTTTAAAGCCTTTTTCTGAATTGACCATAGTAGTCCGCGAAGTCGAAGAAGTATCAGCTGACAATAATAGTGAGGCAGCGTAATGGGACAGAAGATTAATCCAATTGGTTTGCGACTCGGTATTAACCGAACATGGGAATCTAGATGGTATGCTAACACATCTGAATACGGCGACTTGCTTCATCAAGATCTAGCAATTCGTGCCTTTCTGACTGCCGAACTTAAGGCTGCTTCCGTCGCTCGTATTATAATTGAGCGTCCTCATAAAACATGTCGCGTAACCATATATACCGCTCGTCCAGGTGTTGTTATTGGTAAAAAAGGAGCCGATATTGAGGTGTTAAGAAAGCGGGTAGCATCAATGGTTGATGGCGAAGTGTTTATAAATCTCGTAGAAGTTCGTAAGCCTGAAGTTGATGCTAACCTAGTTGCGGACGGAATTGCTCAGCAGCTGGAACGCAGGGTTTCATTTCGTAGGGCTATGAAAAGATCCCTTCAGAGTGCTATGAGAATGGGTGCTAAGGGATGTAAAATTAAGCTTGGCGGCCGCCTTGGCGGCGCAGAAATTGCTCGAATTGAGCAGTACCAAGAGGGATCTGTTCCTCTTCATACTATGCGTGCTGACATTGATTATGGCGTAGCTAGTGCCATGACTGCTATGGGAATAATCGGTATTAAGGTTTGGATTAACAAAGGTGAAATACTCGAGCATGACCCATATGCACATGATAAACGAATGAACGACCAGGGTGATACTAGGTCACGCGGAAACAATGACCGTGGCGGTCGTGATCGTCGCCCGGCAAGATCTAATTAAAGGGGTTTTGAGCAATGTTACAGCCAAAACGTACTAAATTTCGTAAAGCTCACAAAGGCCGCATCAAAGGTATGGCTAAGGGTGGTTCCGCATTAAACTTTGGTTCCTATGGTCTCAAGGCTTTAGAGCCAGAACGCGTAACTGCTAGGCAAATTGAGGCTACTCGTAGAGCTATCACCCGTCATATGAAGCGCGCCGGTAGAGTTTGGATCAGAATTTTTCCGGATGTTCCTGTTACTAAAAAGCCTACTGAAGTTCGTATGGGTAAAGGTAAGGGTTCTGTCGAATTTTGGGCGTGTAAGGTAAAGCCTGGACGAGTGATGTTTGAGATTGATGGTGTGTCTGATGTGGTAGCTAGAGAGGCTCTTCGTCTTGGAGCTGCTAAGCTACCAGTAAAGTGTAAAATAGTTACACGACCTGGCGAACAGTAGGAGCGGGTGATGAAGGCAATTGATGTGAGAACTATGACAGAGGACCAACTCAGCGATGAGCTTCTTAAGTTGAAGAAGGAGCAGTTTAACCTCCGCTTTCAAGAAGCAACTGGTCAATTAGAAAAAACAGCTCGTGTGCGTGAAGTGCGCAGAAATATAGCACGCGTTAAAACAATACAGGCTGAAAAAAAATCAGCTAAAAAGACTTAAGGTAGGTATATATGCCAAAACGCATACTCCAAGGAACTGTTGTATCTGATAAAGGTGAAAAAACAGTTGTGGTAAAAATTGAAAGGTCTTTCTTGCATCCATTGCTCAAGAAGACCATCCGTAGGACCAAGAAATATCACGCACATGACGAGAAAAATAACCATAAAGTTGGCGATACAGTTCGGATTATCGAGTGTTCGCCTAAAAGTAAATTAAAGCGGTGGGAGGTTCATGCTGAGTAGTTACTCTACTCAGCTGTACAGCCCCTTAACAAAGGAGACAAACGCATGATTCAAATGCAATCAAATCTTGACGTCGCCGATAACTCTGGTGCCCGCCGCGTACAGTGCATAAAGGTACTGGGCGGTTCTAAAAGAAGGTATGCACATGTTGGAGATACCATTGTAGTTTCTGTAAAAGAAGCTATTCCACGTGGCAAGGTGAAGAAAGGCGACGTGCGTAAAGCTGTTGTTGTTCGAGTTAGAAAAGATATTCAAAGACGTGACGGATCAGTCATTCGTTTTGATGGAAACGCAGCAGTAATTATTAATACTAATGGTGAACCAATTGGTACACGTATTTTTGGTCCAGTTCCTCGTGAATTGCGTGCTAAAAATCACATGAAAATTGTTTCCCTAGCACCCGAGGTTCTGTAGTCATGGCCGCTAAAATAAAAAAAGGCGACCATGTGGTTGTCATTGCCGGTAAAGATAAAGGCAGTAAGGGAGAGGTTTTAAAAGTTTTTCCTAAGGAAAGTAGAGTACTTGTAAAGGGGATTCGTCTTGTTAAGCGCCATGTAAAGCCAAGTCAGGGTGATCCAGATGGAGGTATAAAGACTTTTGAGGGCCCTATTCATATATCAAATGTCTCTCAGCTTGATCCAAAAAGTGGTAAACCCACAAGAGTTGGGTTTAAGTCTTTGAAAGATGGTAAAAAGGTCCGTGTGGCCATAAAATCCGGGGAGATCATAGATGGCTAAGCCGTATGAACCACGTCTTGCTGCAATATATCGTGACGAAATTCGCGCCGAAATGCAAAAGCAATTCAATTATAAAAATGATATGCAAATACCGAAAATTGAGAAGGTAGTCCTTAATATGGGTTTAGGGGAAGGTGTTTCTGACAAGAAGAAAGTTCAGGCTGCAATTGCTGAACTCGAGTTGATAGCTGGTCAAAAGCCACTGCCAACAAAATCTAAGAAATCAATCGCTGGTTTTAAGTTACGCGATGGCATGGTTATTGGTGCTAAGGTTACTTTGAGAAGTGACCAGATGTATGAGTTCATTGACCGTTTAATTAACATTGCTTTGCCTAGAACTAGAGATTTCCGAGGTCTAAGTGGTAAAAGTTTTGATGGTAAGGGTAATTATGCCATGGGTTTAAAAGAGCATATCGTATTCCCAGAGATTAATTACGATCAGGTAGACTCAGTCAGAGGTATGGATATTGTTGTTCAGACAACAGCTAAAACAGATAAAGAAGCCAAAGCATTGCTGGCAGCATTTTCATTTCCATTTCGGAACTAAATTGTACGCGGTGAGCTAAGCAGGTCGAATGGCCTCGCAAAAAGGAGAAAAAAATGGCTAAAGTAAGCTCAGTTGAGCGGAATTTAAAACGGCAGCGTCTGGTTGCTAAATATGCGGGTAAAAGAGCTTTATTGAAAGATATAGCGCGAAACAAAGACCTCCCAGTAGAGGAAAGGTTTAAGGCGCAGCTAGAACTAGCTGCTTTGCCACGAAATTCAGCTGAAACGCGTATCCGAAATCGGTGCCAGGTCACAGGTCGCCCACGCGGTTATTATCGTAAAATGAAGATGTCAAGAATTGCCCTTCGTGAGCTTGGTTCGGCTGGTATGCTGCCGGGCCTAGTTAAGTCAAGTTGGTAGGGGGTAGTTATGTCATTTTCTGATCCACTAGGTGATATGCTCACACGTATCCGAAACGCAATAATGCGAAACAGAACTTCTGTTAGTACCCCTGCTTCGAATCTTCGCGGGCGTGTACTCGACGTTCTGGCTGATGAGGGCTTCATCAGAGGTTATTCTGAAGGTCAAGTCGATGGATTTCGTGTTTTCAATATTGAACTAAAGTACTTTGAAGGCGAGGCTGTCATACGAGATATCAAGCGTGTATCAAAGCCAGGTCGAAGAGTATATTCCTCAGTAAAAACTCTACCACAGGTCCGTAACGGACTGGGTATTTCCATTCTTTCAACACCCAAAGGCGTCATGAGCGATAATTCTGCCCGCGATGAAAACGTCGGCGGTGAAGTATTGTGTCAGGTGTCTTAATCATGTCGCGTATAGGAAAAAAGCCAATTACAATCCCTTCTGCAGTTACATTAACGCAGGATGGCCAAAAAATTTCAGCTAAAGGACCAAAAGGGGAGTTGAACTTTACTCTTCCTGAGGGTGTAACGGGAAAAATTGATGGTGATGTGTTCACTGTTAATCCTTTAGTGATCAATAAGTCAGGTGTTTCCTTGTGGGGCATGTGTCGCACAATGGTGGCCAATCTCATTGAGGGAGTTACCAACGGCTATAAGAAAGAATTAGAATTGAAGGGCGTTGGTTACAGGGCACAGATGAAGGGTTCTATGTTATCTATGCAGTTGGGCTTTTCCCATGATGTTGAATATACCGCCCCTCAAGGAGTAACCATCACAGCCCCAAAGCCAACATCGGTAATAGTTGAGGGAATTGACAAACAAAAAGTTGGTCAAGTTGCTGCGATAATTCGATCATACCGTAAGCCTGAACCATACAAAGGTAAGGGTGTTCGTTACGTTGGCGAATATGTTCGAAGTAAAGAAGGTAAGAAGAAGTAACTATGAAAACTGCACGAGAAAATATGCTACGCCGCGCTCAGAGAGTACGCCGTCGCTTAAAAAAATACTCTAATGGTCGCCCAAGACTTTCGGTATTCCGTTCATCCAAGAATATTTCTGTTCAAATTATTGATGATGTGACAGGCACTACTCTAGCCTCTGCTTCAACACTTGAAGATAAAAAGGTTAAGGGATCTAATTTAGACGCAGCAACTCGTATTGGTAAATTAATAGCCGAGAGAGCCAAAAAGGCTAAAATTGAAGATGTTATTTTCGATCGTGGCCCTTACCTTTATCATGGACGTGTGAAAGCACTAGCGGATGCGGCTCGTGAAGCCGGTTTAAAATTTTAGGAAAGCTGAGATTATGGCAGGTAGAGAAGACAATCGTCGTGGAAAGCGTAACGAAGAACAAGAAAGCGAATTTATAGACCGTCTTGTGCACATTAATCGTGTTGCTAAAACTGTCAAAGGTGGCCGTAATATGAGTTTTGCTGCATTGGTCATAGTCGGTGATGAAAAAGGGCGTGTTGGTTTTGGTAAAGGAAAAGCGCGTGAAGTGCCAGAAGCTATCAGAAAGGCAACGGAAGAAGCAAAAAAGACTATGATACGAGTTCCATTACGCGAAGGCAGGACCTTGCATCATGACGTTCGAGGAAGACATGGTGCTGGCAAGATAGTGATGAGGGCAGCTCCTCCTGGTACAGGCGTCATTGCAGGTGGTCCTATGAGAGCTGTTTTGGAGTGTTTGGGTGTTCAAGATGTTGTAGGAAAGTCTTTGGGTACATCAAATCCTTACAACATGGTTCGTGCTACTTTTGAAGGTCTTAAGAATATGGAAAGCCCGCGTACAATTGCTAATAAACGTGGCAAAAAAGTTGGCGATATTGTTGGTCGCCGCAATGATGGTGCATCAGCACCAGAAGCCGTAGTTCAGGCTTAGGTGGTAGATATGGCAAAAAAGTTAACACTAAAAGTTCGTCAAACTGGAAGTCCTATTCGACGTAAGCCTGATCAAAGAGCTACATTAGTTGGCTTAGGTTTAGGCCGCATAGGTAGTATGCGTGAATTAGAAGATACACCTTCTGTTCGTGGGATGATTAATAAAATTTCACATATGGTTGAAATAGTTGAAGAGTAGTACAACTGATGTTGGAAACTTCTGCTGGAGATAAAAATGCGTTTAAATGAATTAAGAGATAACATTGGTGCCACAAAAAATAGGCTGAGAGTTGGCCGTGGAGTTGGTTCCGGTAAGGGCAAAACGGCTGGTAGGGGTGTCAAGGGACAAAAGTCCAGATCTGGCGTATCTATTAACGGCTTTGAGGGCGGTCAAATGCCTATTTATATGCGCTTGCCTAAACGTGGTTTTAACAAGCCCAACCGAAAGAGTTGGACAGAGTTATCAATAGCTAATCTACAAAAAGCTATTGAGAGTGGAAAGATTGAGAGTGGTATCAAATACGATGAGACATCTTTAGTGTCTGCCGGAGTGATCAGACGTGCAAAGAATGGTGTGCGATTAATAGGTTCAGGAAAGCTTTCAGAGGCAATTAATTTAGTTGTTTCCGGTGCAACATCGGGAGCTTTGAAGTCTGTTGAGAATGCCAAGGGTTCTGTTTTGATAATTGATGGTTCCACAACATACAGAGCAAAAGGTGTTAAGGCAGATAAATCGGAAAAAGTATCTAAGGTTGATAAAAAAACAGCTGCTAAATTACTTAAAGAAAAGTCAGGTGCGGCTGCTAAGAAGGCTCCAGTTAAAGCTGAAACGGCTGCTAAGAAAGCTCCAGCTAAGAAGGCTCCAGTTAAAGCTGAAACGGCTGCTAAGAAGGCTCCAGCTAAGAAGGCTCCAGCTAAGAAGGCTCCAGCTAAGAAGGCTTCAGTTAAAGCTGAAACGGCTGCTAAGAAAGCTCCAGCTAAGAAGGCTCCAGCTAAGAAAGCTCCAGCTAAGAAGGCTCAG
>JABGVR010000059.1 GCA_018645985.1 Hellea sp.
ATTGACCTAGCAGCCGGCCCATCTCCAATAATCAGATCTAGTTCAAAATCTTCCATAGCTGGATATAAAACCTCTTCGACGCTTGGATTTAAACGATGTATTTCATCAATAAATAAAACGTCGCGGGGCTCTAAGTTTGTCAGCAAAGCCGCCAGGTCACTAGCTTTGCTAATTACAGGACCAGATGTTGATCGAAAATTAACGCCTAACTCTCTTGAAACAATTTGTGCAAGTGTAGTCTTACCCAATCCTGGGGGGCCAGATAACAATATGTGATCTAAAGATTCTTCTCTGCGCCTTGCAGCATCCACATAAACCTTGAGATTCTTTACTACATCTTTTTGGCCAGTAAAGTCACTGAAAGACAATGGCCTCAAAGCACGGTCATAACCGTCACCAAATTGGTTATCAGCATCAATAATTCTATTTTGGTCTTCCAACTACTTACCCAGTTCTTTTAGTGCCAACTTAATCAGGTCAT
Organism: Hellea sp.; assembly: GCA_018645985.1. GTDB lineage: Bacteria > Pseudomonadota > Alphaproteobacteria > Caulobacterales > Maricaulaceae > Hellea. The sequence continues at coordinate 482 of JABGVR010000059.1, forward strand.
CCAACAAAGGCGCACCATCTATTATATTGTAGGCTCTTGCAACCGCTCGCAATGCATCAGATTGCCCAACACCTAAATTTTCAAGAGCGGATATTGCGTCATTTCTTAGGGTTAATTCCGTATTTTCAATTTTTTTGCTGTCTGAATGTGATAAATGACTATCTAATTTAGAAGCATTTGAACCTAATAAACCTCTTGTTCTAGGTAGAGGCTTTGATGCTAGCTCGCTGGCTATTCGACTTGCAGACTTTGGTCCTATCCCTTTGGCTTGTGCGAAAGCTTTTTTATCACCTAGGCTAGCAGATGAAAGAATTTGGCTTGGACTCAAAATATCAAGAATTGCTAATGCCGCTTTAGGGCCTACGCCTTGAACTGATTGTAAATGCACAAACCATGACCGCTCATCTTCAGTTTCAAAAGCGTATAACGTTATTGCTTGTTCTCGAACATGTGTTTCGATATGCATACACACAGTTTCCCCAACCGTGATATCTGCACTAGCTTTGGAGGAACATTGAACTAAATATCCGACCCCATTTACGTCGATAATAATTTCACCCTCACCTTTTACAAGACAAGTTCCGGTCAGCATGCCTATCATGAAGCCTTCCCATATATATTTTTTAAAGAATTCATATTTTGCGAATGGCATATTGCAACAGCCAGCGCATCTGCCGCATCGCCAGCTACAACTTTACTATAAGGCAGTAAAACATTTATCATATGCGCAACCTGTGACTTATCGGCTGCTCCAGTACCAACAACAGATTTTTTAACAGAACGTGGCGAATATTCCCCAACATCGATGCCTGCTAAACTCGAGGGTATTAAGCAAGCTGCCCGAGCATGGCCTAATTTAATCGCACTAGCAGGATTATTTTTCATGAAAGCCTCCTCAACTGCTGCTGCTTCAGGAGAGTAATTCTTAATGATTTCAGTAATAGCTACAAAGAGTTCCCGAAGACGAATATGAAGGTCATTTTTAGATACAGGCTTAATGACCCCGTGGGCGACATGCTTTATTTTCATACCATGAGCATCAATTATACCCCACCCAAAAGATACTAAGGATGGATCAAAACCTATAATACGGGATTTCATCATAAAAGAACAGTAGGGGAACATTGAACAAATGCCAAGCTTTATTGAGTTAATAAATTATTACCTGAGAGATATAATGACATAGCAGAAACCTTTGAACCAAGCATTGCATAACCTAAACTCTTTCCATGGTATATTATCCCCGTTTTCCACATGATTGTTTGTGGATAAAATTTTATAATGACTTTCAAAGTTAAAATAATAATTTTAAGGCTATGAGACTTAGCAATCTTGGAATAAAGAATGATATGGCAGTAAATTCAAATTATCAAGAATCACCAAAATCTGATCTAGACTCAACACCTCAAAGTCAAGAAGCTGAGCAAGCACTTCTTGGTGCCCTTTTGTATGATAATGAGGTCTATCATCGTGTTTCGGGCATTGTAAAAGCTAAACATTTTTACAATCCAATCCATGTTAGAATTTTTGACTCAATAGCCGTTTTAATAGAGCGCGGAAATCTAGCTGACGCCATAGTCCTCAAAAATAGGTTTTCGCAAGACGAGACGTTAGTCGACATAGGTGGCGTGGAATACCTTGCACTACTTTTGGATAACGCACCATCGAGTTCAGCTGCGCCAGAATATGCAAAACTTATTTTTGATCTGGCGATACGGCGCGAACTCATCCGTTTAGGAGACGAAATTAAAAATGAGGCTACAGACCCTGACAATGAAGCAGATGCTCATAAACAAATAATCAATGCTGAGGGCCAACTTTATAACCTCGCGGAGCTTGGCGGAACACAGAACGGATTTATTGATTTTCAAAAAGCACTAATTAAGTCTATTGAAATGGCATCAGCCGCGTTCACGCGCGATGGCCATTTATCAGGAACTTCAACAGGTTTTATAGACCTTGATAGACAGTTAGGGGGAATGCACAGATCTGACCTTATCATTCTTGCTGGTCGCCCATCAATGGGCAAAACATCCCTAGCCACAAACATAGCATTTAATATAGCTAAAAAATATAAATCTGAAAAAGACGATAATGGAATAGAGAAAACATCTGAGGGTGGTATTGTAGGCTTTTTCTCTTTGGAGATGAGCTCCGAACAGCTTGCGACAAGACTTTTATCTGAACATTCTCAGGTTCCATCGCACAAAATACGCAGAGGCGATATTACAGTAGAACAGTATGAGCATATGCGTGATAGTGCGGACGAAATATCTAGCTTGCCATTACATATAGATGACACAGGGGGTATCTCTATTGGGGCACTTTCAGCCAGAGCTCGCAGACTTAAACGAATGATAGGTCTAGATATGATAGTAGTAGACTATCTCCAACTTTTAACTGGTGGGGCAGGAATGAATAACTCCACAAATCGAGTTCAAGAGGTTTCAATGATTACTCAGGGGCTCAAATCTCTTGCTAAAGAACTGGATATTCCAATATTGGCCCTAGCACAACTATCCAGACAAGTTGAACAGCGAGAGGATAAACGCCCTCAATTGTCTGATTTGAGGGAGTCAGGTTCAATTGAACAAGATGCTGATGTTGTTATGTTTGTTTACCGTGAAGAGTACTACCTTGCACGCTCAGAGCCCTCTGAAGGCACAGAAGAGCATTTGAAATGGCAGGAAGACATGGAGCAGTTGCATGGAAAAGCAGAAATTATTGTTGGAAAGCAGCGACATGGGCCTATTGGTACTGTTAAGCTATCATTTAACCCAGATCTGACCAAATTTGGTAACCTTGCCCCCGATGACCGCTTCAGCGGCGGCCATTAAAAAACGAGTTAAATGTGTCACAACCGCTCATAAGCTATTCATCACGACCTACCTTACGGGTAAATCTGGAAAATTTAAGGTATAATTATCAGTCATTAAAAGAGCGTTCTGGAAATGCAAAAATTGGAGCCTCGGTCAAAGCTGATGCCTATGGACTTGGGGCAACTCAAATAGGTCGTGCTTTATATGGTGCTGGTTGCCGTATTTTTTTTGTAGCTACAGCGGGCGAAGGTAAAATTTTACGGGATAGCGTAGGGCCTAATTCCGCAATTTATGTACTCAACGGCCCGTCGCCTCGAGATAAAGGTGTTTTACTCGGAGCTAAACTTAAACCGGTTATTAATTCATTAGAGCAAGCGCGGTTTTGGGCACAGGTTAGCAGAAGTGTAAATGAGCCTCCATACACTGCAGTACATATTGATACAGGTATGAATAGGCTTGGGTTTGATCAAGAAGAGTTTAAAGAATTTGCACGCGACAGATCCCTTTGGAACGAACTTAATCCTGAGTGGGTAATGAGTCATTTAGCATGTGCATCAGATAAAACACATCCCATGAATGCAACTCAACTAGCAAAGTTTAAGAAATCTGCAGCCCAATTACCACTAACACCACTTAGCTTATCAAATACAGCAGGAATATACTTAGGAAAACCTTATCACTTTCAAATGGTAAGGCCTGGTATTGGGCTGTATGGAGGTTATGCCACTACTCAACCAGAACAAGAGGATATCCGTACAGTGGTGACATTGCTTGCTCCAATACTCCAAATAAGAAATATAAGCAAAGGAGACAGTCTTGGCTACAATGCTAGCTATATTGCTCCTCGTGACATGCAAATTGCAATTGTTGGAGCAGGATACGCTGACGGTGTTCCTGTTTTAGCCTCAAACAAAGGCTTCGCCACATTACATGATGAAGCAGTACCTATTGTGGGTAGAGTCTCCATGGATCTTACCATGATTGATATTACCAACGTACACATGCACAAAGAAGTCGGGGGGGTTGTCGTTTTTCGTGGAGATCAACTAGAAAACGAAGCAAATGAAATAGGAACTATTAATTACGAAATGCTGACACGCATGGGGCAAAGGCTTAGACGCGACTACGGAAAACCAGACAAAAATAATCAACACAGAAATTAATTTTTCTAAAAAAGTCCCCAGAAATAACTAGCCAATAGCTAGAAGCTATCGGCAAAAAAGGTATTATCTATTGGAACATTCCTTTCTAAATAGCTAATATAAAAACTGAACAATAAGACTTGGAGAAAAAGATGAGTGATACCGCAGGAAATTCTAAAGGAAAATGTCCAGTAATGCATGGCGCTAATAAAGTAACTGCCACTGGCGCAATAGCTAACCATCATTGGTGGCCAGAGCAATTAAATCTTAAAGTTTTAAATCAAAACTCATCAAATGTTAATCCAATGGACCCTAATTTTAGCTATGCTGAAGCATTTCAAAGTTTAGACTTAGATGAACTTAAGAAAGATTTAACAGAACTAATGACAAATAGCCAAGACTGGTGGCCTGCTGATTATGGAACTTATGCTGGTTTTTTTGTTCGAATGACTTGGCACAGCGCTGGTACATACAGAACATACGATGGCAGAGGCGGCGCTAACTCTGGATCACAAAGATTCGCTCCCCTTAACAGCTGGCCAGATAACGGAAACCTAGATAAAGCAAGACGGCTTCTATGGCCTATCAAATCTAAATATGGTAACAAACTATCTTGGGCTGACCTCTTCATACTGGCCGGAAATGTCGCCATGGAATCATGTGGCTTTAAAACATTTGGTTTTGGCGGTGGGCGTGAAGATGTCTATGAACCTGAAGAAGACATTTATTGGGGACCCGAAACAGAATGGCTTGATGACAAACGTTATTCCGGTGATAGAGATCTTTCTACCCCCTTAGCTGCAGTGCAAATGGGGTTAATATATGTAAACCCAGAAGGCCCAAACGGAAATCCGGATCCTCTAAAATCGGCTTACGACATCCGTGATACTTTTGCGCGCATGGCAATGGATGACTACGAAACAGTTGCGTTAGTAGCAGGCGGTCATACCTTCGGAAAAGGTCACGGGGCGGGTCCTGAAGATAAAGTAGGCGTAGAACCAGAGGGTGCCAAAATAGAAGCCCAAGGGTTTGGCTGGCACAATACCCATGGTGAAGGCAAAGGTAATGATACCACTACTGCAGGGTTTGAAGGATCTTGGACGCCAACACCCAATGAATGGAATATGGAATACTTTGAGGTATTGCTGGGAAATGACTGGGAACAAACGACCAGTAATTCTGGACATGTACAATGGACACCCACTGAAGAATCAAACGCTCCTATGGCGCCAACGGCACACGATTCCACTAAACAGCAGCCGCTAATGATGACAACAGCAGATATGGCTCTAAAGCTAGACCCCGCTTATGCAAAAATTTCTAAAA
>JABGVR010000060.1 GCA_018645985.1 Hellea sp.
AAATCTATGCCTATTACTTTGTAGCCTTGCGCTTCCATTCGGGTCTTTATGCATGCCCCAATACCTGATGCAGAACCAGTTATAACTGCTATTTTCATAATACCCCCTGTTAATATTTCGTAATTACTAGTATATATTTTTACGCAAATCGAGATGAAAAACCTTTTAAAGTTAAAAATTCGTAGTCATAAGTGTTTAATTTTACGTTGTGGGATAATTTTATGAATAAATTTGATAATGGAGCTGCTGTGGTTTTTGGAGCGACAGGCGGCATTGGTCGACATGTGTGCCTTGAATTGGCTAAAAACGGATCAGATGTAGCAATTGTTTGGCGCTCTAATGAAGAACTGGCTCTTGAACTAGTGAGTGCGATTCAAAAAATGGGCCGTAAAGCAACCTCGCACCAGTGTGATGTTTTAATCTCTGGTTCTGTGAATAAGGTGTTTGAGTCTGCAACACGACAACATAAACAAATTCATACGCTTGTTTGGGGGGCTGGGCCGGTGGTAGAGCAAGTTCACTATAGAGATGTTAGTTTTAAGCAATGGCAAACGGCGTTGAATATTGAGGTTAATGGTTTCTTTAATGCGTCAAAGACCGCCATTATGCATATGAAGGATAAGGGCGGATCAATAATTCATTTAGGTTCTGCAGGAGAATTAAGTTGGCCTGAAAAAGATGTTCTTTCTGTTGCCCCAAAGGCTGCTAATGAGAGTTTAATAAAAGCAATTGCCCGCGAAGAGGGGAAAAATGGTATCAGAGCTAATTCAGTATTGATTGGTGTTATTGAAGCTGGGATGTTCCTTGAATTAAAAAAACAAGGGGTTTTTGACCAGGAGTGGACTGAGGCAGTTCAGAAAAATCTCGCTCTTAAAAGATGGGGTCAGCCTGAAGAAGTCGGTTATGCAGTTGTCTTTCTTGCTTCTAAGTTTGCAGCTTATATTACAGGGCAGCAAATATCTGTAGCTGGAGGCTACGGTTTATAAATCGAATAAAAAAAAATACTGGAGCTTAACTGTTTGCGTAACAAAAATGCAACAATACTACGCAAAATAACATTTTAAGACCAATTTTTGCCTAAAACGCGCATTTTTTTGTATTTTTCTTGCGAGTATTCCATTGCGCACTTTTTTAAAATAAAGTAGGGTTTCTTCAATCTTGGCAAAATTGCCTGATAAATTACATAAGGGGAGACACATATGTCATCAAGAACTTTCAAGGGTTTAACAGCTCTGGCCGTATCCACCTCACTGTTAGCACTAAGCGCTCCTGCTTTTGCCCAGTTAGATGAAATCATTGTTACAGCTCAAAAGAAGCAGGAAAATCTACAAGATGTACCTGTGGCAATTTCAGCGTTTGATTTGGAAGCATTAGAAACCAACCGCATTGAGGGTATAGAAGATATTGGCACTTTCACTCCGGGATTGTATGTAACAAGTAACCCTGCTGACCCAAACGGCGTCCGAGTAAGTATCAGAGGTATAGGCACTTATGATCCTCAAGTGGGTCAAGATAGCCGTGTCGCTATTTATCAAGATGGTGTATATTTAGGAAAAACTCAGGGTTTGGGTATTGATATGCCAGACCTTGCCAGAGTTGAAATCTTAAAAGGTCCTCAAGGCACACTATACGGCCGTAACACAGTTGCGGGCGCTATTAATCTCATATCAGCAACCCCGAATCCAGGTGAACTTTCTGGAAAAATTAATGCTGAGTATGGCAGTTATGACCACAAAAAAGTTTCAGGTGCTGTAAACTTACCAATGGGTGATACGGCAGCTGTAAGGCTCTCAGGCTCTTTCATGGATAGAAGCGGTTGGGTAAAAAATAGTGGCCCCGGCACTGATTTTGGCGGAGAGAAAAAATATGGAATGCGCGGCGCGTTTGGTGTTGAGTTTTCCGATGCATTCCGCTTAGACCTTGCTGCTGATTACAATAAAACTGAAAAAGAACCAAATTTCTATCAGTCAGTAACTGATTTTGGGGCAGGTTTATTTGCTCCAGCTATCTCTACTTCCGATGGCAGGCAAGAAGAGGTAACAACGTCCTTTACAAACGAAGCAGGTAATCTGGTAACACAAGGCGTTTCAGCAATCGGAACATGGAGTCCTGCTGAGAACCACGTTGTAAAGTTAACGGCGGCTTACAGAGAAGTAGAGAGCTCAAGGTTTGTGACTTTAATTCCTACGGCGAACCCTGCTGTTATTAATGCAATAACTGGTGGATTTAACCAAGCTTTAGGAGCTTTGCCTTTTGCTTTCGGCGCTACTCAGCAGCCACTACGACCTGACTTTGGTACTCAGTTTGACGGGTCTGTCCCAGACCGCGGTCTATTCTTATCGCCCCCCGGTGGAAGCTCTAATTTACCGGATCACAATCAATTTAGTTTAGAGGCAACTTATACGGGCGAAACTAATGATGGCAGATTGGAATACACGGCAGGAGCTTTTTTCTTTGACGAAGAAACAGGATCTCCAGAAACTCAAAACTTAGCTAATGCAAACGACTATCTGTTTGTTCTTGGGCAGTTCGACCCACGCGTTACAGCTCCTAATATTACTGGATTTTTAGGTGGTTTAGGTGTTCCCGCAGCGGCTATGGGGCCGATTCCAGCAGCCGGAGTGCTTCTATCATTCCTTCAAGGACCTCTAGCGGCTCAAGCCTTTCCGTTATTAGCTCAGTTAGTTGGTAATGGTACAACTTGTACGAGTGCACCATCAGCTGCAAACAACTTCTGTTTGCCTACATTATCTGTGGCTCTTAACAGCACTATGCAAACAACTACAAATTCACTTCAAATTGATACTTCTGCCTTAGCATTATATGCTCAGGGAACTTATCATGTATCTGATGATTTTCGAATTACTGCTGGTTTGCGTTACTCGGATGAAAGCAAAGATGGCGTAGGCCAAATGCAGTCTGCATTCTTCAATGATAATATAACTCTTACAGGGAATGTTATTCCTAATAATGAAGCGAGCTTTGATGACGAAGTTCTAGATCCATCTGTTACACTCGAGTGGGATGCAAATGATGATGTAATGTTATATGCCAGCTATAAAGAAAGTTTCCGTTCTGGTGGATTTAATGCATCATCAGCTGGTTTTCGTTTGCCGGGTCAAACTTACAGTGCAGACTTCACATTCCAACGTGAGGATATAACGGCTTACGAAGGTGGTTTCAAAGGAGACTTTGGAGACCGTGTTCGTATCAATGCAGCAGCTTATTATTATGACTTTGCTAATAAGCAGGTCACATTCGCTACTAATCCACTGATTGCTACTGAGCGCGCTATTGTGAATACCGATGACGAGCTTTATGGTTTTGAAGTTGATGGAACTTTTGTGTTAAATGAAAACTTTACTGCACGAGGTAGCTACGCTTATATAGATGGTACAGCTGGTGATACAGTAAATCCTCTTAATCCGGCAGATGTAAGAAGTTACCCAGAATTACAGGGAACTCCTAAAAATTCTTATATGATGGCGATTGATTATAATGGTAAGTTAGGTAACAAAGACCTATTTGGTAACCTCACATTCAGCCATAAAGATGATATTCTTGCTATCCCAGAAAGTGCTCTTCGCCTCCCTGCTATTGACTTAGTTAGTGGTAGAATTGGTATGAGTTTTGATACCAGCAACGGCGCGAAAGCGACAATAGCGCTTTGGGGTACAAACCTTCTTGATGAGGAGTACTTAATTGACTCACTACCATTTGAAACATTTGCTTACAGAACAAATGTTTATGGTCAGCCTAGATCATATGGTATTTCAGCTGGACTGACCTTCTAAGATAGCTGTAATAACAAATTAAATTGAAGGCTGTCTTTAGGGCAGCCTTTTTTTTCAAGCTTAAATAATACTTATCTTTATTAGTATTTATAGTTTTTAAAACCTGAAAGACTTAATATCCATGCGATTAATTTTCCTCTTCCTATGCATAATTTACATATCTTCTTGTGGTTACAGTATTGAAGAAGAAAAGGATAAAACTGTTGAAGTTAAAATTGATAAGCCCTTAACTACAGATATAATATCAGCAAGCTTACAATTACCCAATATTATTATTCTGCTTGCCGACGATCTAGGGTGGGCAGATTTAAGTTTGCGAGGGAGTGATATACAGACTCCCAATATTGATAGTCTTGCCAGGGACGGCCTCACACTTAATCGGTTTTATTCAATGCCGATTTGCACTCCGACAAGAAGCGCATTAATGACTGGACGGGACCCTATGAAATTAGGCTCGGTTTATGCTGGTTTTCAGCCTTGGCAAAATGGCGGTGTATCTCCTGAAGAACATTTTATGCCAGAAACGTTCCAAGCAGCAGGCTATAAAACAGCTATGATTGGAAAATGGCATTTAGGCCATACAACCGAACCATTGCTTCCTAACTCACGGGGCTTTGATTATTTTTTTGGTCACCTCAATACACAAATAGACTATTATGATTATACAGTAGCGGGAGGGTATGATTTACAAAAAAATGGTTCATCATTCAAAGCGCCCAATCAATATGCGACAGACCTCCATGCAAAAGAAGCGGTAAAGTTTATTAAAGAAACTCGCGATCCAGATAGACCATTTTTTATGTATGTTCCCTTTTTGTCACCTCACGCACCAATGCAGGCTCCAATAGAGTTAGAAAATAAATATGAATCTAGAACTAATAAGCCGTTTCCTAAACGTACCTATGCTGCAATGGTAGACAGTCTTGACCAGGCTGTTGGGAATATATTGCAATCATTGGAGGAAGAAAGTTTAGAAAACAACACTTTAGTATTTTTCTTTAGTGACAATGGTGGATTGAAGGCATTTGGAGCTGATAACAGTCCTTTAAGGGGAGGGAAGTTAGAGACTTTTGAAGGAGGTATTAGAGTTAACGCATTAATGCGATGGCCGGATCGTATAACGGCCGGATCACATACTAATAACGTAGTTTCTGTTTTAGACGTCTATCCAACTTTATCTGATTTAGTTAATATTCCTATGTTAAATAAAAAGCCTTTGGATGGGAAAAGCAGAGTTGATACAATAGTCAGTTCAGTTGAAGATCCAAGAAATGGAGATTTATATTTTGCTTCAAACTCTCCAATTTTTAATAAGTACCATGTGGCGGTTTTAGAAAAAAAATGGAAATTTGTCCAAATTATCGACCATAAATCCCAATCAACGGAGGTCGAGAACTATCTTTTTGATATTATTTCTGACCCCGGAGAAGAAGAAAATTTGTCGGAAAAGTATCCATTAAGAGTTAATAATATGGCTGAAAAAATTCGTAAATGGCGAAGTAATCATCCGATAAATGGAGTGCGCGTAGCTTTGTCTCCACACCCTGGGTGGAGAGCGCCTAAAGACTATGCTGTAAATGTAGCGCCAGCTGAAAGCCTTCAGGATGAAGGTTATAACACTTACGTTTCTGGTGTACGGGCAAAAATTTTACAAGACCGTCATACTGATAAAGGACTTATTTCTTATGATTAAAGTAATAAGTTACATAGTCATTTTATTATTAACTGCTTTAATGAGCTTTTTTCTAATATTTAATTTCTCTCCAAGCTTTAAAAAATCAGTTCAATTAAAAATAGTAAATCAGATTGATAACATAGCATCGAGTCGTATCTCTAATAATTTGAATGCTAAAGGTTCAGTTGCAGCTGAATTCATAAATATTCCTATCGAAGCAAGAGAAATAGCACCAGATATTATTCAAGTAACAGGTGTAGGAAATACTCATGTCATTCAGACTTCCGAAGGAGACATTATGTTCGATACGGGTCTGTCTATTCAGGCGGCCAAACAAATGTCGGCATTAAGTGAGATTTACCCCGAAATAAACTTATCGCATATAATACTGTCTCACTCACATGCCGACCATACTGGTGGTGTTAAATTTTGGTATGAAGATGGAGTGAAAATTATTACTCATGTTGAATTTGAAGAAGAACAAAGGTATTTAAAAGAATTAGAAACTTATTTTTGGAATAGAAACAGAACACTATTTCCATTTATGCCCGAAAGCCCTCCTAAGCTAGACCTCTTGTCGACGGGAGGAATAAAACCTAATCTTTTAGTAGAAAATGATAGGCCTTTTAAATTTACAAAAGGTGGTATGGACTTTGAAATATATGCTTTACCGGGCGCAGAGGGTTCAGATAATCTTGTTCTATGGCTTCCGCAAAAAAGAGTTTTATTTTCAGGTGATTTTTTTGGTCCCCTTTTTCCTCAGTTTCCTAATATATTCACAATGCGAGGTGAGAAAATAAGAAAACCTTTTGAGTATATAAAATCGCTTGAAAAAATAATTGATCTAGACCCCGTGATGATCATACCTAGCCATAAAGATCCTTTGGATAATACATTTTTCATAAATGAAGGGATTAGAAAAATTCTTGGTGCCACTAAACATGTACACGATGAAACTATAAAAGGAATGAATAGTGGGAAAACAGTTGAAGCGTTAATGAGGGAGATAAGATTACCGCCTGAACTTAGTATAACACAAGAGCATGGTAAAGTTTCATGGGCTGTAAAGTCCATCTGGGAGTATTACTCTACTTGGTTTCATTTTGATAGAACGACTGAATTATATGCTGTTCCGCAAAGCGATATATACAACGACCTTTTAGGTATAATTGATGAACTAAAAATGCAGAAATTAATCCAAAATTATATTGATAGGGGTGACTTTTTAAAAGCCCTGCACTTAATAGAAATTGTGCTTTTTGACAGAAACTACCGGGGCCCAGTTCTAAATTTCGAGAACTTTGTTTTGAAGGAACTTTTAAAGCAAGCCAATGATACAACTAAAAATAGTTATGAAATATATTGGCTAAATTATAAGTTAAATAATAATCAGGAGAGGTTAGAAGCCCAATAATCTAAGCTTTCACATAGAAAGTTAATTGAATCAAAAGCGAAGTGATTGTGACCTGTATTTTTAAGGATAATTAATTTTGTACTTGATGCATTTGAATAGTATTTTTCAATTTCTGCTGGAGGAATACCAATATCATGATCGCCGCATGCAAAGAATATAGATGCATCAATTGCTTTGACCTCTTCAGAGAAGCTTCCCTTTATCATGCTCATTAACCCGCCTGCTGCATAAAGCTCGCAAGAGATTTCTCTCAACCGTGCCGTCAATATTTCTGTTTGTCCGCCAAATGTTATTGAATTTCCACTTGGTCCCGAAGGTATTTTCGTAAACTCGCAGCCAAATTTAGCATAAACCAAATTTTCTATGTCTTCAGAAAATCTATCAGGTTTATCAATATATGTTTTTTCATGATCATTTAGTCCCCAATCTAGACCACCTGCATTTGAACCGAGTAGAGCAATTGCTTTGAAGGCCTTACTTTTTGCCTGTATCAATGTTGTTGTCATCCCTCCCATTGAGTGTCCAACGCCTATGAGCTTTCCTTTGTTCCACTCACTTAAGGCTAGAGCTATATATTCTGCAGCTATTCGTGGCTTTAAAAATGGTTGATTAAACGGAAGTTGATTTGATGCCGTTCCTGGGTGATCCATGGTTATGACGTTGTAACCTAATGAGTTCATTCTTTTTACAAAGCTGTAATCTGGGTGCAGATCAAAAAATTCGGCGGATGAGCCCCCTCCAGGTAAACAGAATAAAGTAAAAGGTTTTTCATCTCCTAAAGCTTTGTAAAAATTAGCAGATAAATTAATTCCTTCTATAGTTGTTGAAAGGTTTTCAAACATTAAGCTTCTGGCGCAATCTCAATTTCCGCTCCATCGTGCACATCTGATAGTATTATCTGACATGATAACCTTGAACTTTCTTTTACTGCAACGAAATCAGCCAATCCTTCAAGCATATAGCCCTCATCTTCAGTCTGTTCACCTGCAGCTGCCGAGTCTTTGAAGTAAACATGACATGTGCCACAACTTGCTGCGCCTCCACACGTTCCTTCCACTAGGCTAACCGAGTTTAATGCTTCCATCATAGAGCACCCTATTTTGGCTTCTACTGTTTGTTTTTCCCCTGTTGAGGTGGTAATATATAATTTCGGCATCTTTCTTCTCTTTATATCTTGACTGTAGCTTTACAAAAGCTATTTTCGAACAGCGTTCGGAAACTCCCTAGCGTGACAATTACAATAAGGCAAGGGTGCTATGGCGGGTGTATTGAATGATATTAAAGTCCTCGATCTATCTTGGGGTATATCGGGTCCTTTGGTCGGAATGCTTCTTGGTGACCATGGAGCTGATGTCACGCGCATAGAGCGCCCACAGGGTGACCCCTTTAAAGGCATGCTAGGTTACAAAGTTTGGCATAGAGGTAAAAAAAATGCTATATTTGATCTGAAAAATAAAGAAGATCTTAGGTTATTTAAAAAGTTGGTCGCAGATGCTGATGTACTAATTGAAAGCATGACTCCAGGTAAAATGAAAAACCTTGGTTTGAGCTATGATGAATTATCTATATTAAACCCTCGTTTAATTTATTGTTCTATTTCTGCATTTGGTGATGATGACCCAAGATCTGCCTATGATGCTGAAGTAGCTGCTGAGTCAGGTCTTCAATGGGAACAACGTGGATGGCCCGAGGGTGCTTTAAACCACATAACGGGGCGTGAAGATCCATTTGCAGGTGCAATTGATATCAATCCTAATTTATTGCAAGGTGCGAACAGGGAGGGGCCATTGCACACGGCTTCGAAATGGCCAAGTATGGGTGCTTTTTTTTCTGCACTTACAGGTATTTCAGCAGCTCTATTTGCGCGTGAAAAAACTGGTAAGGGGCAAAGAGTAACTACAAGTTTGCTTCAAGGTGCAATGGCTTGTGGCTCTGGAGTGTGGCAGAGAGCTGAAGATATAGATGCGCAAGGTTTTAATACTTGGATTATGGGTTCAGCATCTCCAAAAGGCCACTTTAAGTGTGCTGACGGTAAATGGCTTCATAACTGGGTGCCTAATCCAAGATTTATTTTGGAAGCATCCAAGGGAGAAAGTTTAGAGGCTTCCCCGGACTTATCGGTACAAAATGACCCCGATAGATTTGGTATAGGTCCAGAAGAAATTTTAGTTATGGCACATTACCAACCTATTTTGGCTGACGCTGTAAAAAAGTTTAATTGTGATGAATGGGTAGAGGCTGCAGCTAATGGCAATATGACAATGCAGCCTTGTCGTTCAATAGAAGAAAGTTTGACTGACCCATACTTGATATCAGATAACTGCGTTACGACGATTGATGACCCCGAGCTAGGGAAGATCAATCAGGTAGGAATAACCTACCGTTTATCTAACAGTCAGGGTGAAGTTAAAGGGCCTACACATAAATCAGGTGCTGATACAAATACTGTAAAAAAATATGCAGAATTATTACCAGAACCAACCGTGCATAAACTTCCTGCCGAACCAACGGGCAAGGGGCCTTTGGATGGAATTCGTGTCTTAGACTTAGGTCTAGCTATTGCTGGTCCATTCGGCTGTCAACTATTAGGTGACATGGGAGCCGAGGTTATAAAAATGAATACTTTATGGGACAGCTATTGGCATAAATGTCATATAGCTGCGATGGCTAATCGTAATAAGCGTAGTTTTGCTGTTATGCTAAAGCACCCTAAAGGTATGGAAGCTCTTAAAAGATTAATTGCTACTTGCGATGTCGTTCAACATAATATGCGTTATCCAGCTACACAACGACTAGGCCTTGATTACGAAACTTTAAAAAAGGAGTTTCCTAGTTTAGTTTATTGCCATTCTAGGGGCTTTGAGGAAGGACCTAGAAAGAATCTGCCTGGAAATGACCAAACTGGAGCTTGTTTATCAGGAATTCAACACGAGGATGGTGCTTTATATACTGGTCGAGAGGATACATTTCCAATCTGGTCTTTAACTTCGCTTGGGGATACTGGGAATGGTTTTTTAACTGCGGTTGGTATTTGCAATGCTTTGATGGAGAGGGAAAAAACTGGAAAAGGTCAATTTGTTGATACTTCTATTGTAAACGCTTGTTTACTAAACACAAGTTATGCAGTTTCCAAACCTGATGGCACTCCAGTTGAAAGACCACGTCTTAATTTTGATCAAACGGGTTATGGCGATTATTACAAACTCTATCAAACAGAAGATAATAAATGGATTCAAATTGCTGCTATAAGGCCAGAACACAAATCAGCCTTTGATGCTCTAGCAGGTGATAATAAATCTGGTTCATTTCTTGCTCGATGCTCTAAAGAGTTAATGAAAGATTTAAGGGCTGCTGGGATACCTGCGGCAATATCAGATGAGAATGCTTCGAGAAGATTATTTGATAATAAGGAGTTTAAAACTAAACAGTGGACTGTTGAGTATAACGACCGTCATGTGGGTAAGCTTGAGCAAATAGGATTAACATATAAACTTTCTGATACTCCTGGTGTAATAAGCCGTCCTCCTCTGATAGTTGGTGACTGCACCAAGGAGATTTTGGAAGAACTTGGTTACACGGAAGCGGATATATTGGGTATGGCAAATGAAACAGCAATATTATGTGATCCACCCGTTCCGGGGCAAAAAGAAATGAAAAACCCATGGGGATTATAAATGCGGCCTGATCCAATAAAACGAATTGATACTGCTTTTTTTTGGGATGCTTGCGAGCAAGGAAAATTTGTAGTTCAAAAGTGTGAGCCTTGTAATACTCTTTGGCACCCACCGCGTCCTATGTGCCCAAAATGTCATTCTGTAGAAAAAACCCATCAAAAACTATCGGGAAAGGGAGTTATAATGTCATGGGTTAGGCAAGTTAGACCAGCTAGTTATGGATTTGAGAATAGCCCTTTTGTTATTCTCGTTGAGCTTAATGAAGGTTTAAGGATTGTTTCAAATTTGATATCAGATTCTGTTCCCGTGATTGGTGAAATTGTAGAAGTAGATTTTGAAAAAACAGTAGGTGGAAAATCTGTACCTATTTTTAAGAGAGTTGTAGATTAATGATTTCTAGTTTTCAAAAAGCCTGTATCGTTGGTATTGGGCAAACTGAGTTTTCTAAGGCTTCTGGGCGCAGTGAGCAACAATTAGCTGCTGAGGCTATTTTAGCAGCATGCAATGATGCAGGTATTGACCCGGCATCCATTGATGGAATGACAACTTTTAGTTTAGACAATTCTGACGAGGTGGATGTGATGCGATCTCTTGGCTGTGAAGAAATAAAATATACGACACGTTTACCCCAAGGTGGGGCTGCTTCAGTTTCAACAATAGTTCATGCAAAAAATGCAGTAGAAAGTGGTATTTGTGATACTTTTTTAATTTTTCGCGCAATGAATGAACGTAGTCAATATAGATTTGGTCAGCCGCATCATAGTATGAGTCCTGATGCCCATAGTTCTACTTTCATGGAATGGTGTTTTCCATTTGGAGCACAAACACCAGCATCGTGGGAGGCTTTATCTTGTGGTCCTTATCTACATAAATATGGTGTTACTTCTGAAGATTTAGGCAGGATAGCTGTAACTTTTAGAAAAGCCGCTTCAACTAATCCAAACGCATGGTTCTATGAAAAACCCATAACTATAGAAGATCATCAAAATTCTCGTTGGATAGTTGAGCCAACATTAAGACTTCTTGATTGTTGCCAAGAGAGCGATGGAGGAGTTGCTATTATTATTACGCGTGCTGATAAAGCCAAAGATTGCAAGCAGACGCCAGTTCAAATTTTGGGGGCAGAGTACTCTATGTTATTTAATCATGAAATAATCTCTGACTTTTATCAAGGAGACCTTATCCGTACAGAAAATAGTGAAATTGTTGCTGACCGTTTGGCCGCTGCTGCTGGAATCGCACCAAAGGATACAGACGTTGCTATGATTTATGATAATTTTACCCCACAGGTCCTACGCCAACTTGAGGGTTTTAAATATTGCGGTATTGGCGAGGCCAATGATTACATAAAAGACGGAAATTTAGAGCTTGATGGAAAAACCCCATTATCACCAAATGGAGGTCTTATGGGAGAAGGTTATATTCATGGAATGAATAATATTACTGAGGGTGTTCGGCAAATGCGCGGAACGGCCGCTAACCAAATAAGAAATGCAAAAACAGCCATGTTAGCTTCTGGCGTAGCTGGTGCAATAATTGGAGTTTAATATGACACAAATTTTTAAACCAGGTGTTAAGCTATCAAGTAAAGTCTGTAAGACTCAAATAATGGTCTTAAGAATTCCAGCCATAGAACTTGAAATTTTTTGCGGGGGTCTACCTATGGAGGTTGGAGACCCTGATGTATTAGGTGAAATTCAAGGAGAAAATAATGGAACCTTGGTGGGTAAAAGATATACCGATGAAACAGAAACAATGGAATTTCTTTGTACGCGCGGAGGTGAAGGCTCCATATCTGTTAGTGGTCATAAAATAGACATCAAAGCGGCTAAAAAATTACCAAGTTCTGATTAAATGAATATATACTTAATACTACAAATGGCTGCCGAAGCTATGGGGGATAGAGAAGCCGTAAAACTAAATAACGACTCAATTACATACTCAGAATTAAATTATATGAGTAAATCTGTTGCTTCACTTGTAAAAAATAATGAAAAAATCGGTTTCCTTTCAGAAAACAACCTTTTAATGCCAGCTGCTTTATTTGGTGCCGCAATAGCTGGGGTTGAGTTTGTGCCCTTAAACTACCGTTTATCTGAAGAGCAATTAAACATGCAGTTAAAAAGGATATCGCCTGCAATTCTCTTCACTGACCAAGACATCAAATGTAAAGGTATTAAAACGATAGGTATTACAACCCTTGCATTAGATAATAAAGCCGAACTTGATAATTACAGCGATGATGAAGCAGTGGCAGTAGAGCTATTTACTAGCGGCACAACTGGTGAGCCCAAATCAGCAGTTTTGAAGCATAAAAACCTTATGGCTTACATTTTAGGTACAGTTGAATTTATGAGTGCAGGCGCAGAAGAGTCTGTATTGTTATCTGTACCCCCATACCATATTGCTGGTATAGCAGCTGTTCTATCATCAAGTTATTCGGGTAGAAAAATTGTTCAACTTCCAAATTTTTCCGCGGAAGCTTGGATGCGGTTAGTAATAAAAGAAAAAATAACCAACGCTTTTTTAGTGCCAACAATGCTAAAAAGAATTGTTGAAAAATTTGATGATAACTTGAGTTTGCCATCTTTAAAAAATGTAGCCTATGGCGGAGGTAAAATGCCTAGATCAGTTATAGAGCGCGCTATGAAATTATTGCCCCATGTGAACTTTACCAATGCTTATGGGTTAACAGAAACCAGTGCTACAATCTGTATGCTGGGACCTGAAGATCATAGGTCTGCCTTTAATAGTAGTGATGCTTTGATCAAACGGCGGTTGTCTTCTGCTGGAAGACCTATTCCTTCAATTGAACTCATTATTAAGAACGATGAAGGTAATATTTGTTTGCCAGAAGAACTAGGAAATGTTTGGGTTCGTGGAGAGCAGGTAAGTGGTGAATACAAGGGTATAGGCTCTAAGTTGGACAGCGAAGGGTGGTTTCCCACTAAGGACAGAGGCTTCTTGGATAGCGATGGGTATCTTTTTATCGATGGGCGAGCGGATGATGTGATCGTAAGAGGTGGAGAAAATATCTCGCCAGGTGAGATTGAAGATGTAGTGCGAACCCACCCAAACGTCGAAGATGTTGCTGCAGTTGCAGTGAAAGATATAGAATGGGGAGAAGCGGTTGGCTTGGTAATTGTAGCTAGCTCTCCAATAGAGGATGACGAGATAATTAAATTGGTGAGGACAAAGTTGAGGTCATCACGAGTTCCATCGATCATCAAGTACATGGACGAATTGCCTTATAATGAGACAGGTAAATTGTTGAGGCGGGTAATAAGAGATAATTTTGCTGACTAATTACGCACAAAATTATGCAAATCAATTACTATCTGATTTAGGGATTAAGAAATTTATATCGCAACAATCTGACCATCCAGCCTTAGCTTACCGGCGCTCAGGTCTTTTACAGATAAGTGATCAAATGCTACCCGTTCCACTAGCGAGTCATGCGGATGGAGCCCTATTAGCTTTAAAAGCAATCTCCGAAAATATCAGTAAATTACCGAAATGTGGGAGTCAACTTTTGGGAGAGCGCGCCAGAATAAGAGGACTGAGGAGTGGAAATAGAAAAACTGCTGGAGGTAAAGGGCGATTAATAAACACCAATGATGGATGTATAGCGCTAAACCTTGTTCGTGATAGTGATTGGGACCTCATCCCAGCATGGCTTGAGGATGATGTTTCGAACTGGAGCGAATTGCAAAACATTACAAAAAAATTAAGTACTAATTATCTATTATCTCGAGCAATAGACATGGGTGTAGCTGTAGGTGAAGTTAGCATACCAGATAGGCCAAAGAGCTGGTTTTCATTTAAAGAGTACAGCAAGGCAATTTTGAAAAAACCTCTTATACTTGACCTTTCATCTTTATGGGCGGGTCCTTTAGGATCAAGTTTATTGGGAATGACCGGTGCACGAATAATCAAAATAGAAAGCCCTGATAGGCCTGACGGCATGCGGTTTGGTAACGGACAGTTTTATAATTTACTGAATGAAAATAAAGATTGTGTTTCTATAGATTTCCATAATGAGGATGGATTAGAAAAATTAAAGCAATTGATGCATCAAGCAGACGTGATAATTGAAGCTTCACGACCTAGGGCTTTTATGCAGCTTGGAATATCAGCTAAAGAGTTTGTTAAAAAAAAGCCGGGTAAGATCTGGTTGAGATTAACTGCTTATTCGAGAGATCAGAACCGTATAGGTTATGGAGACGATATTGGTGTCTCTGCAGGCTTATCAGGAATTATGAACAATGTTTATGGTTATCCCAGCTTTGTAGGAGATGCTATTGCGGACCCTATAAATGGGCTGCATTTAGCTTTAATATTACAAGCAAGTTTACACAAAAGAATTGGCGGAATAATTGACTTAAATATGTGCGAAGTTTTACGTTATGCTATGGGTGAATATGATTTCGCTAACGGCGGGGTACTAGAAGGGTGGAAAAGTATTTCAGATAATGATGCTGATAATCCTCTTTATGAAATGAGAGTAGCATCAGGTCAAGCAAAGGGCTTGGGGGCCGACAATTCGGTATGGCTATGATAATCAAAAATGCTGAAGTAAATGGAATAATTAAAGATATACTATTAGAAAAATGTCTAATTACTAAAATCGATAATAATATCTCTGGAAGCAATTTTTATGATGCAAAGGGCGATGCTTTAATACCCGGGTTACATGATCATCATATCCATTTGAATTCAACTGCGGTGGCCATTAATTCTGTTAACTGTGGTCCCCCTGATATTTCTAATGAAATAGAATTAATAGAGAAATTAAATTACCCAGGGCATGGATGGTTGCGTGGAATAGGTTATCATCACAGTGTGGCAGGGGAAATAGATAGGTGTTGGTTGGATAAAAATGGACCTAAGCGCCCCATTAAAATTCAGCACAGAAGTGGTAGGTTGTGGATTTTAAATAGTGCTGCCTTAAAACTTATTGGAAACAACAAGACACCTGACGGTCGCTTGTTTGATGATGATAATTCAGTGCGATATGGGTCAGAATTTCCAGATTTAAAACCTCTTATGAATACACTTTACTCTTATGGAATTACAGGTGTTACTGAAGTTACACCAAGTAATGGAGTTAAAGAATATTTAAATTATATTGATAAGGTTAAATTATTAAAAATAGATATAATGGGAAGGTCTGATTTGACTTTTAGTGAGTCAAAATATTTAAAGATTCACTATCATGAACCTGACCTTCCTAGTCTAGAAAGAATAACTCAAGAGATTAAGTCAGCACACCAGCACGGCAAGAATATTGCTGCCCATTGTGTCACTAGGTCCGAATTGATGCTTGTTTTAGCCGCATTAGAAGAGGCTGGTCCAGTTGAGGGGGATAGAATTGAGCATGCAGCTATAACTGATGATTTTTTAATAAATTGGATAAAAAAATTAAATCTTATTGTGGTTACTCAGCCAAATTTTATGGCCGAAAGGGTGGACACTTATATCAAAGATGTTGATGATTTTGAGCAAGAAAACTTATGGCGCTTAAAATCATTCATAAATTCTGGAGTAAGACTTGCGGCAGGAAGTGATTCCCCTTTTGGTAATTCTAACCCTTGGTTTGCTATGGAAAGTGCCGTAAATCGTCCGAGGGGCTTTGAAAATGAAGCTTTATCCCCTGAGGAGGCTTTGTCTCTTTACTTAAAACCGCCTTATAATGCTGGGGGAGCCTCGAGGGAAATTAAAGAAGGGGCAACTGCTGATCTATGTCTCCTTAATATGCCTTGGTCCGATGCGCGAATGAATCTCAATAATATAAAACCACGCGCTACTTGGATCGGGGGCGAGTTAGTCTTCAATGGCGTCAATTAAACCCCACTCTAAAGCTTTTTTTGCATTTATTTTTTTTGTTGTAATTGCCATGTAAGCGGTTCTCTGACGTCCAATTCTTCTGGGAATACTAACAGTTCCACCTGCACCAGGAATTAGCCCATATTTTAATTCAGGTAATTGAAACCAAGAATTTTGAGAAGCAATTATTTTTTTACTAAAAGCTGCCATTTCTATTCCTGCCCCTATTGCTCCGCCTTTAATATTAACGCATAATTTAGCTTGAAGCTGCATTAACTTTTTTGCTGGCAGCCCAACACTGCGTATCCAATGCGCAGAAGCAGGATCTGAGACTAAACCAAATTCCTCAACTGCCCCTCCTGCTGAAAATATCTTTCCATTTGAACTTAATAAAATTTTTGAGATATTTTTATCTATAATTGCCATATCAAGAATTTCATTAAGCTCGTCACGCATTTTTGAAGTTATCGCATTGTTTGTGTCCGCACGATTAAGTATTATCGATAGAATATTACTATCTGAATTTATAAGTAAGTCTGGTGATTTGGATTGAGGTAGTTTTTCTTTATTTTTTTTTGATAACCATTTTTTAAATTCTATTCCTTTCTGAACGGTACTAAATGCAAAACTTTCAACAATCAGTGAATTTGCCATAGGTAGTTTTTCTGTTGCCCGTAAAAGCTGTATTAATACCATTGATGTCATAGGGTGTTCAGTAATATTCTTTGATATCAGGGGTAACTCTTTTATATTGTTGATTACCAAATCGCATTTTGTTTTTAGCTTCCCATCACCTATCCCAATAATGGGACATGGTGAATTGCTTATCCACTCGCTTAAGCTATCATTAGAACCACTGAGGTTAAATGCCAAATAAGGATTTTCTGAATTTGGTCCAAAATTATATGACTGAGGTTTATTAGCAACTAAATCTGAAAACTCTATAAAACTTAGTGGCTTTTTCATTGACTCATCCGTTTACATAAGTGAATATCCGAACAGCGTTCGGAAAGTCATATATGAATTCATCTATAACTAATAAAAAGATAAAAGAAACAACTTATGGTCGGCCTCGTTTGCTTTCTCATGAGGAAATACTTGAAAGCGCTGTAGAGCTAGGCCTTGAGGGCCTCACTATGAAGCGGCTTGCCAAACATCTAAATGTTGGAACAGCTACATTGTATCAATATTTTGATAGTCGTAAAAGTTTGATGCGAGCTGCTGCAGTTTATTCTTTATCGGATCTCCCGTTACCAGTCGATACAGGTCAGCATTGGTCAAAACTATCTACAGAGTATGTGTCTGTCATACAGAATTTACTAGCCGAAAACCCAAGTTTTATTCATAGTTATCAGCACACAGATTACGGTTTTGAAGTTCAATTTCAATTAATTGAAAAATTTTTATCTTCAATGTCCAAAAGATATTTTACACCAAAAAAAGGAATGGAATTATTTAATATAATTGGGATGGTGGCATTCGCAGGGGCAATAGAGATCACCAGACAAAGAGAATTTGAATATAATGATGAAAGTATGAAAGATGTGGCCAAACGTCAATTTTCTAAATTAAATAAAAAAGAATTTCCATATATGACTGACGCTTTATGTGTATTCATACAAGAACCGCAGAGTAAGTTAGAATTATTGTTAACTGCAACATTTAAATCAATTGCTAGGGAACGAGGAGAAGATGAAAGCGAAATAAGTGTATGTTAGAAACAGCCAATACAAAAAATAAAACAAAAAAAATTCCCTTAGTCAAAGGTATACCTTTTATCGGCAGCACTTTCGAAATGGCTAAAGACCCTGCCGCTTTTTTTGTAAGAGCCTATCGAGATTATGGCCCAGTTTACCAGGTTAATGTTTTTGGAAGAAAACAATATGTCATAGCAGGAGTTGAGTCAGCTAAATTAATGTCAACTAAAAAAGGTAGAGATGGACTGCGGTCAAAGGAATTTTGGCAAGACTTTGTTGATCATTTTGGGGCCTCAAAAACACTTACTCAAATTGACGGCGAAGAACATCGCAAAATGAGAACAATAATGAGAAAGGGATTTTCCAGAGAGGCAGCTGCTGGGAAATACCACATGCTTACTGATATTGGGGATAAATCAATTACACGCGACTGGAAGCAAGGAGACAGCATCCCAGTTGTAGAGGCTTTTCAGTATATGATTGTCCAAATGATTGGTGAGATGATGAGTGGTGACGCACCATTAGAATACGTTAAAGATATAAGGACGAATATACTTTTTCTTTTGAACACTTTGGTGGCACGGGTTCGACCAAAATTCTTTTTAAAATCCCCAAAGTTCAAAAAAGCAAGTAAACGTGTTGACGAGTTAGGTGAGAAGCTAATTGCTCAATTTAAGGCTTATGCCGATAGTGGTGAACTCCCTGATAATCTTCTGGGTGATGTATATCAGGCACATATTGACGATCCTGAATTTGTTCAAGCCCGTGATCTTAGTGTCTTGCTAACTGGTCCTTATGTTGCTGGATTAGATACTGTTGCTAATACTGTAGCCGCTGCGACATACGGAATTCTTAAAACACCTGGTGTTTTAGAAAAGGTGCAGAAAGAAGCAGATGATCTCTATTCGAAAGAGACCATAACAGAGATGGATATAAGAAACCTTAGTTACATTCAAGGCTGTTTGAAGGAGGCAATGCGTTTATGGCCAATCGCCGTGGCGCAAATGAGAACCACGAACCACGATATGGAGTTTGAGGGATATCTTATTCCAAAAGATGAATTAATTTTTATTGGAACTTCTGTGCCTCACTTTATGGATGAGTATTTTCCCAACCCTTTAGATTTTGACCCCGAAAGATTTAACGAAGAACGTAAAGAGCATATGAAACCTGGGGTTTATGCCCCATTCGGACGGGGGCCTCATAGTTGCTTAGGTCAAAATTTAGCTGAAGTACTTATGGGCGTGATTATTGCAAGAGTATTTCACCGACTTAATTTGTCCTTAGATCCACAAAATTATGTTTTGAAAACTAAATCTGCGCCTACGCCGGGGCCAGCAATGAGTTTTGCAGTTGCTGTAAACTCTGAAAGAAACCCAGCTAAAAAATTAGTTCCTGAAATATTAGAAGAATAGGAGACAATCATGAACGCTATTATAAACTCAGAT
Organism: Hellea sp.; assembly: GCA_018645985.1. GTDB lineage: Bacteria > Pseudomonadota > Alphaproteobacteria > Caulobacterales > Maricaulaceae > Hellea. The sequence goes on from JABGVR010000060.1 coordinate 19,529, forward strand.
CATATTCAAACAGGTGAAGAATTGGAACGTTGTCCTTTTCCTATACCTTACGGTTGGTACAATGTTCACTTTTCACATGAATTAAAAGTGGGAGAAATAAAAACTGAAAAAGTTTTCGGAAAAGAGTGGGTGCTTTTTCGTGGTGAAGATGGTTCTGTTGGTATGACTGATCCTTTTTGTCCTCACTTAGGCGCGCACTTAGGAAAGGGCGGTACCGTACAAGGGAATAATATTCGTTGTCCATTTCATCATTGGGAATTTAATAATGATGGTTGGTGTAAAAAAATACCATATGGTAAAGTGATGCCAGGTGTAGCTCGAAAAAAACCTATTCTAAAAGCGCTCCCAGTTATTGAAAAGTATGGTGCAATTTGGGCTTGGTATCATCCAGAAGGTGTGGACCCAATGTGGGAAATCCCTGTAGTTCCTGAAATGGAAGATCCCGATGCACATGTTGAGGTGAAATACCACTATTGGGATATTGGTACTTGTATTCAAGAGATGGGTGAAAATTCTGTTGATACTCCCCATTTAAAATTTCTTCATGGAGCTCCAATTATACCATCTGTAGAGGCAAAAGCCGAAGGACATATTTGGCATTATGATATAATGGATGGATACATTGTAGGCGAGAGCCACGGACCAGGTATACCCATTAATAGACACAATAAGGATGGCATATCAATGTTAATGTTTGCAACGCCAACACCAACAGATGCTGAAATGTCTAGGGTTAGAATGATGTTTACTTGGAAAAAGTACCCTGAAGGTTCAAAAGAAGCAGAAATTGCTCATCATTTATATAAGCATTCAATTGGCGAAGCTGAAGGAGAAGACTCTGCTGGCTTTGAATCGGTTGACTTAATAGTATGGGATAATAAAAAATACAGACCTAAACCATTGTTATGTGACGGTGATGGCCCTATTTTGGCATGGCGTAAATATTTCCGGCAATTTTACGTGGGTCTGGACGAAAATAATCCTGCGGTGGCAATGTAATGCACGGACGATTGGAAGGAAAAGTTTGCATTATAACTGGAGCTGCTCGAGGAATGGGCGAGGCAACCGCTAGGTTGTTTGCTTCTGAGGGTGCTACTGTTGCTTTAGGTGATGTTATGGTTTCTGAGGGCACATCGGTTGCTGAAGATATTGGAGGGAATGCTTTTTTTCAGAAATTAGATGTTTCTGATGATGAAAATTGGAAAAATTTTGTATCAGCAGTAATATCTAAATTTGATACTATTGATGTGTTAATTAACAACGCTGGACTGGTGCACTTTACTCCAATTGAACACTTCAATCCAGATGATGCAGAAAAAATATTAGGTGTGAACACGGTTGGTCCCATGCTGGGTGCAAAGCATGTTACTCCATTTATGAAAGCAGCTCAAAAGGGATCTATTGTAAATATTAGTTCGGTGGATGGTTTGCGTGGGTGTAATGGCCTAACCTTATATACAGCTAGTAAGTGGGCTTTGCGAGGTCTTACTAAGTCTTTAGCCTATGAGCTAGGCACCTCAGGAATCCGTGTAAATTCATTGCATCCAGGAGGTGTGAATACTCCAATGGGGAATGCACGTGGTTTACCAGCGGATCAATTAGCGCATGCATTTTGCCGTGTCCCTCTCCAAAGAATTGGGGAGCCAAATGAAATTGCTAACGCATCACTTTTCTTGGCAAGTGATGAAGCGAGTTATATTACAGGAGCTGAACTAGCCGTTGATGGTGGTTGGGGAGCGGGATATTACCAACCTGTTCTTCCAGGAGCTCCAGACGGTTTAACCCCGTAATAATGTTTAAAATAATTTCTAGAGTATTTTTAATATTAATTTTAATATTTATTTTGGTTTTTATTTTCATAAAGTGGAAAATGGACCATGAAGTTGCTTCTGTTACCCCTCTATCTATGAGTACTTTAGAAGTTAATCTAAATCCAGTAGTTGATAAAAACCATACTTTCAAAAAACTTCCACAAAATAATGAGCCTCAACATCCGTTTATGGCTATAACTGATAGAAGCGCTATGCATGCCGGAAGTTGGGAGAGTGATGTTCATCCAGCGAGTGCAGTTACATCTGAAAATATAAAAATAATTTCTAGACGAGCAGGAGGGAGTGCTGCCCGTCAATGCGCAACTTTTACATTTATAGAACAGGGTCACCCTTTAATTCTCTGCGGAGGACTTACTAGTTTTCGTTTGCAACTTTTGCATAAAGATACATTAGAGCTGTTAGCAATATATGATCTTCCAATGCGACCTTCAACATTTGAGTCACTAGTTAAAAGAGACACAGATATTATTTTTACAGATACTTCTGGCGGCGCATATATGTATTTAGATAATGAAGGACGGGCTGTATTAGCTGATGCAAATCAGAGAATCCGTAGAATAAAGCCTAAGCAAGACGGTCAGGGTGAATGGAAGTTTTTTGAAATAGATAGTTGGGATATGAATAAATATGTTCCAAATGATTGCTTTCATTGGAACAATCTTTTTCCCAAGGGCGAATGCGATGGAATAACTACAGTAATGCCTGATTATAATGGACTGCTATGGTGGGTTACTCGTAACGGCCGTGTTGGCTCTCTGGATACTAAAACGGGAAAAGTTTTGTCAATTATGTTGAACGGCGAAGAAATTCAAAATTCATTCGCTGTTGATCAGACAGGTGCCTATATTGTCTCTGATTACGCTATGTACCATATGAAGCTTTTGGAGGGAATGCCAACACAACAATGGCGTTTTGAGTATGATAGAGGGTCCAGCAGAAAAGTTGGATCAATAAATCAAGGTAGTGGAACTTCACCCAGTCTTTTTGGAGACAACTACCTTACCTTCACTGATAATGCAGATGATAATATGAACATTTATGTAGCGAGAAGAAATACTTTGAGTAGCAATGAAGAACGTATTATCTGTAAAATACCTGTTTTTAAAAAGGGTTATAGTGTTACTGACAATTCTATGATCGCATATAATCGTTCGGTTATTTTAGAAAATAACTCGGGATATACCAATTCTATGATACAAAAAAGTTATTCTGATGTTGTAGGTGGGGTAGTTAGGGTTGATGTGAGAGAAGATGAAAGCGGTTGTGATAAGATTTGGACCAATGACCTAAAAGTCCCCTCTGTTGTGCCAAAGCTGTCTTTGGGTAACGGCATTGCATACTTCTATAGTTTTGATTTACTTGATAACGGTGATCGCCTTTGGTCATTGGTAGGTCTTGATTTTGAGACAGGTAAGGAAGTCATACGAATCCCAACGGGTACGGGGGAAGCATTTAATAATAACTGGGCTAGCATAGCCATAGCCCCCAATGGAAATACGTGGGTTGGCACACGTAATGGTGTGCTAAATATTACAGAGCACTGAAACCCCTAAATCATTCTGCTGCAGTTGGCCAAGGATCACGCTCTGTGCCTTTTGTTACCCAGTGGCCATTTGATTTGCTCTGCAATGATTTGGCTTCTTTTCTTGGGTTGTAGAACTGTTTATACCAGGCACGTGCCTTTCCAAAGGGACCATCACCTACAACTTGCATTATAGATATGCATGGGGCCTTGTTAGCCCATATCTCAAAATCTTGCAGTAATGCGAGTTTTGACCCCTCCTGAAAAGCAGGTACTGCTGCCTCATCTTCTTTTGTCATCGGAAAATTTGGTGGTTGAACTGTTAATCCGTGCCATGCTCTCACACTTCCGTCTTCGATTGGGGTATGGCATATCATCATTAGGGAATTATAATAACCATTCATTCTCGATAAGAGTATTCCAGGACCAGTGTACCAAGTGTCATTAGTCATTATATCATCCGCAAGTGTACGATGCCCAGCTGCCAGAACTTGACGGATTACATGGCCTTTGCATTCGCTTTCGAAGTATTGCATATCCGTCGAACCGTGAATTGGACCCAGATGAGCCTTATCAGTCATATTGTCAATTATCTCTTGGGGGTGGCAATCAAGCGTGCCTAGGTGATCAACTTTCCAGTTTACCCACTTAGGGTCATCCCACTCAGGTAAAGGGTGGGGTTCAAAGTTTGGTTCCTTTTCTTCTTCATCATGCCACATTAGGATTAGTCCTCCCCACTCTTGAACGGGGTAACTTCTGATTTTTGCTGCTTTTGGTATAGGGGCAGGTGAATAGGGAATTTCATTACATATTCCGTCCGGTCCAAATTTCCACGCATGATACGGACAGCGAATATCATCACCCTCAACCTGTTTACCATCAAGCACTACATATGAAGTATCATTTTTAGCTAAATGGGTTTTCATATGTGGGCAATAGGCATCCATTATAACCACTCGCCCTGACGTTCCACGGTACATTATCAAGTCTCGACCGAAGTAACGAAGAGATGATGGTTTATTGGTTGCCTCTGCAGATTCACCGACCATAAACCATCCACGCGGGAATGTGTACTGACCTATTCCATATTCATTTGTTTTTGCCATAGTTATCTCCAATTAACTCTAAATCAGTATTGAGAAGCAGGTATAGTGTTTAATTCTGGTTTATGACCACCATAACCTCCATCCTCAACGCAAGCAGTGCCCCCTGGTGTATACATCAGAGTAACGCATTGATTACAAGCGGTACAGCCTGAATTACGAACGCTTCCATTTTGTAGGGAATTTACTAAATTAGGATCATAAATAAGTGCCCTACCTAAACCAATTGCATCGAAACCCTCCGACATTACTGTATTAATATTAGATATATTTTGGGCGCCCCCTAAGTAACAAAGCGGCATATCAACAGCATTTCGGATTTTTTTTGCAGTTTCAAGTGAATAAAGTTGTTTAAATTCTTTGTCAGGTTCATTACTTTTTGGTTGCATTAACATTCCAACTCTTATGATTAAATTTTTAGGCTTTACCGAAGATTTTGGGAGGGGATTGCCAAACATTGTATCAATGGACTCAACATTAAGACCATTAGATAATTGCGCCATGTGAGCTCCAGAGTTCTCAAGTATTTTTGCAATTTCAATGCCTTCCTCTATGGTATTTCCTCCTATTTTCCCATCAGTTTGACTGAATTTAACAGTGACAGCTATATCATTTCCTACTGCATCAAGAACTTTTGAAAGTACTTCCTTTGGGTAGCGCATTCTATTATCAATATTACCCCCATATATATCTTTCCGTGTATTATAAAAAGGTGTTATGAATTGAGCTAATAGATATCCATGGCCCATGTGGATTTCTATAGCATCAAAACCTGACTCCTTTGCGTGAATAGCCGCCTGCACAAATTCATTAGAAATTTTATCCATGTCATCACGCGTCATCTTTTGTTTTAGATAACGTCCTGTCATAACACCAAATTTATTAAACCCTCCATTAGCTGATATGGGTTTTAGAGAAGAAAATTGTTTGGGAAGAAATGTAAAGGCACCTGCATGTGTAATTTGTGCTTGAGCTGCTGCTCCATGTTTGTGAACTGCGTCTGTTAGTGACTTAAAGTCTTTCGTGGTATTTTTAGAAAGATGCGCTTGATCGATAAAAGTTTGTCCGTCTTTAGAAGTTGCACAATAAGCTACAGTGGTCATTGCGGCTCCACCCTTGGCTACTTCTTCATGAAATTTAGAGAGGCCTTTAGATATTATACCATTTTTACACATTCCTTCATTTGTAGCCGCTTTGATGAAACGATTTTTTAATGTCAGCGGACCAATTTTTATGGGTGTAAAGCTTAATGAGTTAGTATTCATGAATATGATATATAATCTAAATGCGAAATAAATCACGCTAAAAATGTTGAAAACTTCTATTTTTTCTTTCTTTTTTCTTTAAATGCGTAGTATTGTTACATATTAACTACGCATTAGGAGTGCAACGCTGTCTCAATTTCATTTAGCTGACTTATTTAAATATGTGGTAAACCGAATACCTGAACGAATTGCATTGTTGAGTGAAAATGGTCCTGTAAGTTATAAGGAGCTGGACCAGCGTTCCTCAAGACTTGCTGCAGGTTTATTTGCAAAGGGTATAAGGCAAGGTGATCATGTAGGTATTTATTTAATGAATGGACCTGAATTTTTGGAAAGTTTTTTTGCTATAGTGAAAATAGGGGCAGTACCCTTTAATATTAATTACAGATATGGCTATGAAGAGTTGCTATATTTGTTGAGCAACGCCAATGCCAAAGCAATCATTTACGACATCCAATTCTCTGAACATATAAATAAACTAAATGAAAAATTATCAACACTTGAGATCTGTATTAGTGTGGGCAACGAAATGGGTTTGGTGCCTGGGGAATTCAGTTACAATGAACTATTGAAATTTGAATATAATTTTGATGGTTATGCCAGATCTGAAAATGATTATATATTACAATATACGGGAGGCACTACCGGCTTGCCTAAGGGTGTTATGTGGTCACATAAGAGCTTTTTTTTTGCATGTTTAGGCGGAGGGGGGCTTTACGCTGGGGCGCCTCCAATATCCATGCCTGATGAACAAGGAAAAATTGCTTTCGGCGCTCCTCCATTGAAGATTCTGCCATGCGCCCCTTTGATGCATGGAGCCGCTATGTGGACTGCTTTATCAGGTATATTAGGAGGTATGACTTTAGTACTTGACCCAATGAGGAAAGGCTTTAACGCTCATGAAATATGGGACAGAGTTGAGCATGAAGGTGTCAACATTTTGCAGATTGTTGGAGATGCGATGGCAATCCCTTTGCTAAATGCTTTAAAATCTAAAACTAAAAAATGGGATTTATCTAGTTTAGTACATCTAGGGTCAGGGGGAGCTATATTCTCTAGACACAACAAATCAGAGTTTAAAGATATATTTCCTAAATGTGTGATTGCAGATGGAATGGGGACTTCTGAAACAGGCATATCAGGCATGGGCTCGACGCCCGCGAAAGAAGGTTTTATGAAATTGCCTATAACAGATCGTCAACAAGTTGTAATTGATAATAGGATAGCTGATATTAACGAAATAGGTTATCTTGCAAAAGCAGGTAACACGCCCATAGGTTACTATGGAGACGAACAAAAATCAAAAGAGTTATTTAAGCATATAGATGGAAAAACATGGGTGCTTACTGGTGATCGTGCTAAACGCGACTCTCTAAATACATTAATTTTGTATGGCAGAGGTTCAACCTGTATAAATACAGGAGGTGAAAAGGTTTACCCGGAAGAAGTTGAGGAAATTTTACGTTCTCACCCATCTATATTTGATGCTGCGGTAGTTGGAGTGACTGATTCAAAATGGGGTGAATTAGTTAGCGCAGTAATCTCCATAACGGAAGGATCAGATAGCCCAAGTTTACAAGAAGTAAAAACATTTTGTGCTTCAAAATTGGCTGGTTATAAGTGCCCCAGACAATTAAGGGTTGTGAATACTTTGAAAAGATCTCCGGCAGGCAAGCAAGACTATAAATGGGTGAGGTCCATATTTAATGGGAACGAAAAAAAATGAGTCTTTCAGATACCACACCACAAAGTAAAAAATATTCATGGTTTGTTCTGTTAATGATGGTTTTGCTGTATCTTGTTAATGTTGCTGACCGTTACTTAGCTTCAGGGTTACTTGAGGAAATCAAAAAAACCTTTGAGGTCTCTGATACATTTATGGGTTTCTTAGTTGGCCCCGCATTTGCAGTTGTATATACGCTTCTAGCTATACCAATTGCGCGGTTAGCTGACAAAAGAAATCGTGTTAAAATAATTGTAATTGGGGCTATTGTATGGAGTTGTTTTACCGTTCTATCGGGCATTGCAAATACCCCTTGGGCATTTGCCTTATCAAGGCTGGGTGTTGGTGTAGGAGAGGCTGCTTTTTTAGCACCTGCATTTTCATTGCTTTCAGACTATTTTCCTCCCAAAAAGCGCGCTTTTGCTTTTGCGATTTTAAATTTTGGGGTTTATTTCGGTCAAATTTTCGGATTAGTTGGTGGAGCGGCAATAGCAGAAGCTTTTCATTGGCGGATAGCATTTATCTCCCTTGGAGCACCTGGCGTAATTCTTGGTCTACTTACTTTAATTTTAGTTAAAGAGCCGGCACGCGGAAGATTAGATACAAATGTGTCATCAATTATAAAAAATTACTCATTTAGCTATACTTTAAAAATCCTTTGGCACAGAAATAGTTTTAGGTTTATGACTATAGGAACTGCTCTTGGCGGATTTGCAAGCTATGGTTTCGGAATATGGGCCCCTACATTGTTTAGTAGAGGGTTTGAACTTTCTTTAACTGAGGCAAATGCGCGTTATGGAGGTCCATCATTCATTGCGGGTATTACTGGAGCCCTGATAATAGGTGTTCTGTGTGATCGTTTAACAAGTAAAGATGATAGATGGCCATTCTGGCTATCAGCTATTGGTTTAATTGGATTTTTTATATCTATGACAATTTTGTGTTTTGTGGATAATGTGAATCTAGCAACTATTTTAACCCTTCCGGCAGGGTTAATGGCAGGAGGCTGGGTGATTGCCATGCAAGCAGCACTCCAAGATTTATTACCTGCTCAGGCAAGAGCAACAGGAACAGCCCTTTGGGCATTTGCGCTTACTTTTACGGGTTTAGCTTTAGGAGTTCAATTCGTAGGAGTTCTCAACGAATTGCTGACATCGCATTTTGGAGATCAAGCTATTCGTTACGCCATGGCGGTGACTTTGCTAGCGGCGTTACCTAGCGTATGGTTTATACTTATAGCTGGTAAAACCTTTGAGGTTGACCGTGAGTATTTGTCTGATCATTTATCCTAATATTCATACTAAAAAATATTATTTAAAAGTAATAGCTACCACCATTAGCTACTAAAATTGAACCTGTAACAAAACTGGCTTCATCTGAAAGTAGATATGCTACTGAATTTGCTACTTCGCTAGGATCTGCCATTCGCCCCAGAGGAACAGATTGCTCCATCGAAGTTATCCACTCTTGTGGTAACCCATTCATAATGGGTGTGTTAGTTGGTCCCGGCGCAACAGCATTTACGCGAATTCCCCGAGGGGCTAGCTCACGTGCGAGTTGTCTTGTTAGGCCAATTAAAGCAGATTTACTTGTAACATAATGAGGAGAGCCTTCCCCAGATTGAGCTGAAGTAGAACTAATATTTACAATTGAACCTGCATTGTTGTCTTCAGCCATTATGCGCACGGCCTCACGGCAAGTGTAAAATGCTCCATTTAAGTTAACTGATAAAACAGTCTCCCATCCTTCATCCTCCATATGTATTAGATGGTCGACAAAAGTGTTTGATTTCCCATTTTTTGCAATTTCATCATTTTTTTTATTCATTGCTTCATAAAACTTTTCTGAACCATCGCCTTTTGCCTGCCCGATTCCAGCGCAATTCACTACATAGTCTAGCCTTCCGAAAACCTCTCTTGCTTTTCTGACTGCATTAATAACATCCTTGCTTTTTCCAACGTTGCATTGCAGCGCTAGATGTTTACCTTTTAACGATTGAATTACTGATTTTACATTCTCTATATTAAGGTCCATCGCTGCTACACGAGCACCATTTTCCGATAATTTTTTTACTATTGCGGCTCCAATTCCCTGACCCGCACCCGTTACTATAGCTGTTTTATTAATCAAATTCATAGTTTCGTCCTAAGTTGGTACATATAGTTCGTTAGCTTTTCCACCATCGACAGGTATGCTCGCTCCTGTTATATAAGAAGATTCATCTGATGCCAGAAAATACACCACGTTCGCTACTTCCTCTGGTGTTCCTATTCTGCCCATTGGGTTTGCATTTGCGATAGCTGTTCCTGCATTTGGATCACTATCAAACCAAGCTTTTGTGGCGGGTGTCATTATTGGCCCTGGGGTAACTGAATTTATTCTTACCCCCAGGCGCGCACCTTCCATTGCGGCGTTTCGCGTGAAATGTAGAAGTGCAGCCTTTGATGCTCCATAACCCGACATGCCTACCATCGCTCTGTCTCCATTTACTGAACTCACGTTTATTATACTACCGCCTTTTTCCGACATAGCTACCATTGCTGCTTTAGTGCCAGCGTATGGAGCGTCTACATTAGTCCGAAAATTTTTTTGAAATTCATCAAGGTTTACATCTTTTATTAGTCCCATGCCAACATGTGCAGCATTGTTAACGAGAATATCTAATCCATGTTTTTTGGCTACATCAGTTATCATCTGTGAATATTCCTCTGTTGCGCTTACATCCAGAACTTTTGCTTCACACTTACCCCCTTCATGCCTTATTTTTTCAATTGCGATCGATAACTTATCTTCATTTCGAGCGCATATTATTACATAAGCACCTTTTAGTGATAGCTTTCTTGCAATTGCAAGCCC
>JABGVR010000061.1 GCA_018645985.1 Hellea sp.
AATAAGGGCGGGATTTTTCTGCTGCCTCCTGAGCCTTTCGCAGCTTTGCAGCTGCAACCATTTGCATGGCCTTAGTGATCTTTTGTGTGTTTTTTACACTTTTGATCCGGTTCTGGAGGTCTTTTAAAGACGCCATTGTACTTACCTAACTAAGCTTCAAACTGTTTTGCAAATGCATCTAGGGCGGACTTAAGTCGATCTTCGATAGCATCAGTTAGTTTCTTTTGGGATGCAATGTCAGAAAGCAAAGATTTTTGCTCACTCTTTAAAAACGCCAAAAGGTTTGATTCGTACCGCTGAACGGACTTAACGGGTATAGTATCGAGATAACCGCGGGTTCCGGCATAAATAACTGCAACTTGCTCCTCTACTTGTAGCGGAGAGAACTGAGGCTGTTTTAACAACTCTGTCAATCGCTCACCACGGGCTAACAAAGCTTGAGTTGAAGCATCCAAATCTGATCCAAATTGAGCGAAAGCTGCCATTTCTCTATATTGGGCCAATTCGCCTTTTATAGGTCCAGCTACTTGTTTCATCGCTTTTATCTGCGCTGAGGAACCGACACGCGATACGGATAGTCCAACATTCAGAGCTGGTCTTATGCCTTGGAAGAATAAATCTGTTTCCAAGAAGATTTGACCATCAGTAATAGATATAACGTTAGTAGGAATAAAAGCAGATACGTCATTACCTTGAGTTTCAATTATTGGTAGAGCAGTCAGTGAACCGCTTCCGTTGTCTGCATTTAGCTTAGCAGCTCTTTCCAATAGACGTGAATGTAAATAAAACACGTCTCCTGGATAAGCTTCTCTACCTGGCGGACGTCTTAGCAGGAGTGACATTTGCCTGTAGGCAACAGCTTGCTTAGATAAATCATCATAAATTATCAATCCGTGCATACCGTTGTCTCTAAAGTATTCACCCATGGCGCATCCCGCAAAGGGAGCTAAGAACTGGAGTGGGGCTGGCTCAGATGCTGTAGCGGCTACAATTATAGAGTAATCCATTGCGCCGTTTTCTTCTAATGTTTTTACAAGCTGAGCCACTGTTGAACGCTTTTGACCAATCACTACATATATACAATATAATTTGTCGTTTTCACGGTCTTCATCAAACGCAGCCTTTTGGTTAAGTATGGCATCGACAGCAACAGCTGTTTTTCCTGTCTGTCTATCACCAATTATTAACTCACGCTGCCCGCGGCCGACTGGAATCAAGGCGTCAATAGCTTTAATTCCAGTTTGTACTGGCTCATGCACGCCTTGCCGTGGCATAATCCCAGGGGCTTTTACATCAACCCGTCTGCGTTCTGTAGATTTAATGGGTCCTTTACCATCAATAGGCTCTCCTAATGGGTTCACCACCCCACCAAGTAAACCTTTTCCGACTGGAACATCCACAATTTCGCCAAGTCGTTTTACTGTATCGCCTTCTTTTATTCCCCTATCATCACCAAATATAACAGCACCAACGTTGTCATTTTCGAGATTTAGAGCCATCCCTTTGATTCCACCTGGAAACTCAACCATTTCACCGGCGCCAACACTATCAAGTCCGTATATACGGGCAATACCGTCCCCAACAGAAAGTACCTGACCAACATCAGAAACCTTGGCTTCTGTACCAAAGTCCTTAATTTGTTTTTTTAAAATATTGGAAATTTCCGCAGCACGAATATCCATGAACTATACCTCTTTTAGGGCTATTTTAAGATCCTCAAGTTTAGTCTTGAGAGAACTATCGTAAAGTCGAGACCCAACCCGCACGATGAAACCACCTAGCAAGTCAGGGTCGACACTTGTTTCAACATCGACCTCACGGCCGAGTGTTTTCTTTAAATTCGATTTAATTTCTTTTAGCTGAGCCGTAGTCAAAGACTTTGCGCTTGTGAGTTTGGCCAACTGCGTGCCTTTTTTATTTGCCACTAGTACTTGAAAAAAAGAAAGGATATTCAGCAAATCATATGAACGACGATTCTTGGTGACAGTGCCAATGAACTGTGTTGATAATTTACTCAAACTCGCTGCTTTGGCGATGGACGTGAGTACTGCCACTTTTTTCTCTACATCAATAACAGGGCTCGAAATAGCTTTCTGAAGATCGTTGGATTCCAACAATATTTTTTTAAGCTTTGAAATATCATTCTCTATAATTTTCAATGACTTAGACTCACAGGCAAGATCAAGTAACGCTTGAGCGTAGCGCTTAGATGCTTCTCCTGTAATGACTTCAATTTGTGACAATATGTAAAGCCTGCTATTGTTAAGCTGTTTAAAAAAAACAACCTGAAGAAAAAGTAGAGCATGAATATAATTAGTATCAAACTCTTTAAGTTGGTGCGCGCTTTAACATGACTATTTTTAAAAGCCAAGACTCAATAGACTGCGGCAATATGGCATGGTTTAATTATTATTGAAATCACATGAAACTTTGAGGGTCAATATCAATTTGAAGCTTAATATTTGCATGTGTTTTAATCTTACCCCTCCACAGTTGCATGTATTTCGATAAATTAAAATCTAACCTTGATTGCACCAGTATTCGTCTTCGGTAACGGCCTCGAATTCGGCCCATCAGTGGTTCACTTGGACCCAAAATTGTTAAGTCATTGGCCTTTGGAGCAACAGAAATGAATTTATTAGCAAACACATCAGTTTTCTTCTCATCGGTACCAGAGATTATTACTGCTGCTAATTTACCAAAAGGCGGCAATAACAATGCTTCACGTAAATTTAATTCCGCATCTATAAAGCTGTCTCTGTCACCTATCTCTAAGGCTGCTAATGCTTCATGTTCTGGCTGATGTGTTTGAATTAATGCATGCCCTAGTTTTTTAGTTCTACCTGCCCTGCCAGATACCTGGACTAAAGTTTGAAAGGTTCTTTCACCCGCTCTCAAATCCCCACCCGATAAGCTGAGGTCTCCGTCTATAACACCCACAAATGTTAAGTTAGGGAAGTTATGCCCTTTAACTACCATTTGCGTCCCAATCATTATATCAATTTCTCCTTTTTCCATTCGTAACATTCTTGAGGCCAACTCCTCTGCATTACGAGATGTATCCGAAGAAAGTATTTCAACATTAGCATTAGGGAACAAAATAGAGACTTCTTCAGATATTCTCTCAACACCAGGACCGACAGATTTAAAAGATTCTTCAACACCACATTTTAGGCAACTTTTCGGCATGGGCATTGAAAAACCTGTAAGATGACAAACTGCACGATTTGTAGACCTATGCTCTACAAGCCAACTGTCTGTATCTGGACTTTTTAATTTTTCTCCGCAGCTTTGACATAAAATTAATGGCGCATACCCCCTTCTATTAAGGTAAAGCATTGCCTGCTCTTTATTCTCGAGTACTTTTTCAATCGCCACAATTAATGGTTCTGATATAAATTTATTTTTTTTAGTCGGAAATTTTTTTAAATCCACCAATTCAACTTTTGGTAAAAAAGCAGAACCCGGCCTTTCTGGCAGAATGATGTGTGCATACTTACCGCTTCTTGCATTTACTAGTGTTTCTAGAGCAGGTGTAGCAGATGCTAAAATAACCGAATGATTTGATATTTTAGATCGAACAACTGACATGTCTCTAGCGTTGTACTTAACCCCCTCCTCTTGCTTGTATGACGTATCATGTTCTTCATCCACGACAATCAACCGCAAACTTTCAAATGGTAAATATAAGGCTGACCTTGCACCGACAACTAACTTTGCACGGCCGTGTGCCACCTCACGCCAGACCCTACGTTTTGCTGCAACAGTCATTTGTGAATGCCATGTAGCTGGCAATACTCCAAAACGCTTTTTAAAACGTGATATAGCTGCCTGAGTAAGTGAAATTTCAGGAACTAATATCAACGCTTGTCCGTTTTCTTTGATTGCCTCAGCTATAGCTTCAAAATAAACTTCCGTTTTTCCACTTCCAGTTACACCGTCAAGCAAACTTACATTAAATTCTTTTTTTCTAACTTGTGAAACCAATTGCTCTGACGCTAATTGTTGGCCCTCAGTAAGGTCAAGTTTGCCATAATTAATTATTGGCTTATCGAAGGGCTTATCAATCTGACGTATTTCAGAAATTAATCCTCCAGATTTAATAAAGCCTCTAACAACTCCCGGGCTAATCCTTGCCCGTTTGGCTATTTCGTTTACTCGGGCCGGGAAAGGGCCTCCATTGTTTACCAAAGATAGTCTTGCAGTCGTTAACTTTGGCGGAAGGCTCTTATTTAATGAAAAATAATTTACAACAGGACTAGGGTCAAGAGACTTTAAATTGCCCAAGACCATTTTAAGGATAAGACCCAGAGGGGCGCAATTGTATCTTGATGTCCAAAAAATAAATTGAATCATCTCTGCAGTTAATGGCTTAGCTTGCTTGACTGACACCAGCTCTCTTAATTTTCTATTCTGCTCAGCTTTACCTAAACTTACTACCACGCCTAATTTGATTTGCTTCCCGATTGGTGCATAAACAAAGTTTCCGATCGCAATCTCGAAATCACAGGGAACGCTGTAATCAAATGCATTGGGAACATTCACAGGAAAAAGAATTTGAGCATTTTGCATAGCCATAAATTATGTTAGCAGAAATAAAAATAGAATCGCCCCCAAATGGAGAATACAATGAAATTTTTTGTTGATAGTGCAGATCTTGATGCCATCGCTGAGTTAAACGATATAGGGTTGGTAGACGGAGTAACTACTAATCCTTCAATTATCGCCAAGTCTGGTAGAGACTTCAAACAAGTTATATCAGAGATATGCAAAATTACAGATGGACATGTAAGCGCCGAAGTTGTGGCCTTAGAGGCCGAAAAAATGGTTGAAGAAGGGCGTCATCTACGAAAAATTGCACCTAATGTTTGTGTTAAATTACCACTTACAATGGATGGCTTAAAAGCGTGTAGCATTTTATCTAAAGAAGGCACGCCTACCAATGTAACATTGTGCTTTTCACCAAACCAAGCACTACTAGCTGCTAAATGCGGCGCTACATATATATCCCCATTTATAGGTCGATTAGATGATATTTCCCTCGATGGCATGGAACTAATCGAAGACATACGAACTATCTACGACAATTATGGCTATGAAACTGAAATATTAGCAGCGTCAATAAGAAGTTCAAACCATGTTAAAGAATGTGCAATTGTAGGCGCAGATGTAATAACAGCACCCCCCAATGTCATCAAGGCTTTAGCAAGCCACGCCCTTACTGATAAAGGGCTCGCGGCATTCATGGTTGACTGGGAAAAAACAGGCCAGTCAATACTTTAAGATTGAAAAATTAAATCTCAATAGTTAACTAATCTTATGTCTTTCGAACTATGGTTAGCTTTAGTTGCCTTATTTGGTGTTGGCGGTTTAACACCTGGACCTGCTGTCATGTTGGTTATGTCATCTTCATTTAGATATGGTTTCAAGTCTGCAATGCTTCCTGCCTTGGGTATAGCCTCTGCAAATTTAGTTTGGCTTTTAATGGCTGCTTCAGGTGCTGCCATTTTGGCAACGAAATTCCCTAATGCATTCTTAGTTTTAAAAGGTATGGGTTTATTAGTGATATTTTACCTCGCATTATCAACTATTTTTGGTCCGCTCCCTGATACAGTTAGCAAGGTAATGGATCCACCGCGTAAGAAAAACTTGTACTCCAAAGGCCTAGCTCTACAATTATCTAGCCCGATGCCTCTGGTTTATTTTGGGCTTCTTTTACCAAACTATTTTGATATGTCATATTCTTTAAAAACTCAGGTTTTGGTGATGTTTCTAACTGTAACTATTACCGAGCTTCTAGGTCTAGGCTTGTATGCTTATTGTGCTCACAAAATAAGACAATGGCTTAAACAAACCTGGGCAGCACGAAGCTTTAATATTTTAATTGGGCTAACAATGATCGCGTCTGGAGTATGGGCATTAATGGCTACAACTGAATTTTAAATCTTGTATTTGGTTTAAACAAAGTTAAATCAACAAGAAAACATTCACTTAATTACGAAATGAATACAAATGAATATAAATAATATCACCCCTGGCATAAATCCCCCGAAGGACATAAATGTGATTATTGAAGTACCACTTGGGGGTGAACCGATAAAGTATGAGTTGGATAAGGTATCAGGCGCAATGTTTGTTGACCGGTTTCTTTATACTGCGATGAGGTATCCATGTAATTATGGCTTCATACCCCACACATTATCAGATGATGGAGATCCTACTGACGTCTTGGTGGTTGGTAATAGGGCTTTGATGCCAGGGTCAGTGATCAGAGCGAGACCCATTGGGGTACTGATGATGGAGGATGAAGCTGGTATTGATGAAAAAATAATAGCTGTTCCTCACCAAAAATTAACGAAATATTATGACTTAATTCAAAATTATACAGATTTACCTCAAGTAATGCAGGACAGAATACCACATTTTTTTAAGCATTACAAAGATTTAGAACCAGACAAATGGGTGAAAATTCTAGGCTGGGATACAATAGAAAAAGCTCATGAATTGATTGAGACTGGGCTGAAGGCTTGTGAAGAATAAACATTAACTCATAACATTTTTTGAATCATATAAGTCAATGTCCTTAATAAGACTCTTGATTATAACTTTTAATTGCTTAAAGAGAACTTATTAACCGCGAGGGGAAGCGTTTATCAATTTAGGGTATGCGGCCAACTTTACTTTAGCGAGGGGAAGCGATTGCCTAATTTAGGCAAGCGGCCAACTTCATATCACATAAACCGTTAAACACGGTCTTAACTCTAAGGAGAGAGTAAAAATGACTCTTAATCTTATCATAGCGGCGGGTTTGCTTGCTGTAATTTATGGTATCATAACACGAGCAAGCTTAATGAAGGCTTCAACGGGTAATGAACGAATGAATGAAATTGCTGGAGCGATTCAAGAAGGAGCAAAAGCATATTTAAATAAACAGTACAAAACTATTGCCATAGTTGGCGTTGTTGTAACAATCTTACTTTATGTATTATTTCAAAACGCAATAGCTCCTGTTGGTTTTGTTTTAGGTGCTGTTTTATCTGGTATAGCTGGCTATGTTGGAATGCTTGTTTCTGTGCAGGCGAATGTTCGAACCACTGAGGCCTCACGAGAAAGTTTAGGCTCTGGACTTAATGTCGCCTTTAAAGCTGGCGCAATAACAGGAATGCTTGTTGCAGGATTAGCTCTGCTGGGATTAGCTGTATACTACATGGTCTTAACTGGTCCAATGGGGGCAGATGCACGAGGCGTAATTGATGGCTTGGTTTCTCTTTCACTTGGCGCCTCACTAATTTCAGTATTTGCAAGGCTCGGCGGCGGTATATTCACTAAAGGCGCCGATGTTGGTGGAGATCTAGTAGGAAAGGTTGAAGCAGGAATTCCTGAAGACGACCCACGAAACCCAGCTACTATAGCGGATAATGTTGGTGATAATGTTGGCGATTGCGCCGGTATGGCCGCTGACTTATTTGAAACATATGTTGTGACAATTGCCGCTACTATGGTTTTAGGTTCAATTTTGTTTTCAAATGTAGGTTCATTGGCTTTATACCCAATGGCTATTGCAGCATCTTGCATAATTACCTCTATAATAGGTACATATTTTGTTAAGTTAGGAAAAAACTCCACCAATGTTATGGGGGCTTTGTACAAAGGCCTTATAGCTACTGGTGTCCTATCTGCAGCTGCGATATATATCGTCACGCGACATACAATCGGTCTTGGAGAAATTGAAGGTACTGGTTTCTCAGGAATGGATCTGTTCTTTTGCTCAGTCATTGGATTGTTAATTACCGGAGCTATAGTTGTAATTACAGAGTACTATACTGGTGTTAACTACCGTCCAGTTAAGTCTGTTGCAGCAGCATCTGAATCTGGGCATGGCACAAATGTTATCCAAGGTCTTGCAGTATCAATGGAAGCTACTGCGGTACCAGTTTTAATAATTGTTTTTGGTATAATTGGAACATATGCATTAGCTGATCTTTACGGCATCGCAATAGCTGTTACTGCTATGCTAGGCGTTGCAGGAATGATAGTTGCTCTCGATGCTTTTGGGCCTGTAACTGATAATGCAGGCGGTATTGCTGAAATGGCAGAGCTTCCCTCAGAGGTCAGGAATACTACTGATACTTTAGATGCGGTAGGTAATACAACAAAAGCTGTAACTAAGGGCTATGCAATCGCATCAGCTGGTTTGGGTGCTTTAGTATTATTCGCTGCGTACTACAAAGATGTCGAGTATTTTGCATCCAAGGCAGTAGAAGGTTCCTTTTTCTATGGATTAGATACATTACAATTCAGCTTAACTAATCCTTATGTTATAGTAGGCTTATTTATTGGTGGACTACTTCCATATTTATTTGGTGCGTGGGCCATGCAGTCAGTAGGAAGAGCTGCTAGTGCAATTGTTGAAGAAGTTAGGCGTCAATTTAAGGCTGACCCAGGCATCATGAAAGGTACTTCGAGACCAGATTATGCAAAAGCTGTCGACTTACTCACAGGTGCTGCGATCAAAGAAATGATTAAACCTTCATTATTGCCAATACTTGCCCCAATCGTTTTGTTCTTTGCTGTGAAAATGACAGCAGGTAATGCAGCTGCTGTTGAAGCTTTAGGTGCAATGCTTTTAGGTGTTATTGTAACAGGACTGTTTGTTGCTCTCTCTATGACCGCTGGTGGCGGGGCTTGGGACAATGCCAAGAAATATATCGAAGATGGCAACCACGGCGGAAAAGGTTCCGATGCTCATAAAGCATCAGTAACAGGAGATACTGTAGGTGACCCCTATAAGGATACTGCGGGACCAGCTGTAAATCCGATGATAAAGATAACAAATATCATTGCTCTTCTTTTATTAGCTGTATTAGCTCATTAGTTAGTTCGAATTAAAATAACTAAATAATTAACCCCGCTTAGGCGGGGTTTTTTTATTTAAAAACTTGCCTTAAATTAGGTTTTTACTTCCAATAAAAAACTTAACTATATTTAATTATACTTTTGCCTTAAATATGATAATGTTATTGTAATTTTAGGAGTTTACACATGAAAATTCAAAAACTTATCGCTTTATTTGTATTTTCAATTCTGGCTTCATGTACTACCGCCACACCTTATCAGCCAGCTACAAAAACAGGTTCATATGACGGTTTTAGTCAAACTAACATCGAAAAAGATAGGGTAAGAATAACGTTCGGAGGAAATTCTCTTACTGACCGTGAAACAGTAGAAAACTATCTTCTCTTTAGAGCAGCGGAAATTGCATTAGAAAAGAATTTCGATCACTTCATTCTGGTAAAAAGAGATGTTGAAGAAAAAAAGCGTATAAGGACAACAACGAGTTCAAACTCTAGTATATATGACCCATATTTTGGTTACAGTTTTTTTAGCCCAAATTTTGGTTGGAGCCAGAGATACCCATACTCTAGTTTCGGAGGCTTTTCGTCTGCCAGGTTATATGGAAGAGCAAGGTTTGGACATAGAGGATTCGGATACGGATCCGCCTTTAGATACGATCCATTTTTTGATGATATCGAAATACGCGAAATAATAAAATATAAGGCAACTGCAGAGGTAGTGTTTGGTGAAGGTAATAAACCAAAGGATAAAGAAAATGCATTCAATGCATCTGAAGTACATGCAAACTTAAAGGGTGAAATAATACGGCCAGAAATTAAATAGCAGCTAAACTGACAGAAACTGAACAAACCCGTTACCTAGACGGGTTTTTTTTTACCTAAAAAAAATTATATTTACTATTGCGAATAATTCTTAATTGCATTAGGAAACTTTTGACAATGAGAATTATTCTCAAGAAAAAGGTAAAAATAATGACTATCCTAACACATACTAAAACTTTTCGTGAATTACTTCTTGGGGTAAGTTTATCAGTACTATCCAGTTCAATAGCAGTCGCCCAATCTTACTCAGGATCCAGCGAGAACAAAAATGTTGAAGAAATTGTCGTAACCGGAAAATACTTGTACTTAGATCAAGTTAATGCCCTTAAAAGTCCAACGCCAATCATTGACGTCCCACAATCGCTTTCCATTGTAACGGCTGATCAAATCACAAATCAAGGATTTGATAGTGTCGGCGACATCATCAATTATATTCCAGGCGTCACCAACTCCCAGGGCGAGGGTCATCGTGATTCAGTCGTTTTCCGAGGTGTTCGTTCAACATCTGACTTCTTCGCCGATGGCACACGCGATGATGTTCAATATTATCGCAGTCTTTACAATATCGACCAAGTTGAAATCCTACGCGGCGCTAATGCGCTCCTATTCGGTCGCGGCGGTACAGGCGGTCTCGTTAACCGAGTAACAAAAAAAGGTCAAATTGGTGAAGATTTTACAGGTTACAAGGCAACCATCGATACATTTGGCGCCTTTGGAGTCGAACTCGACAGTAACTTCACAGCTAGCGATACCTCAGCATTCCGTATCAATGCCATGTATGAGAGCCTGAATAACCACCGTGATTTCTATGATGGCGACCGGATTGCATTTAATCCAACAGCGCGTTTTGAACTAAGCCCATCGTCCACAGTCGATTTGTCTTATGAATATATCGACAATGAACGTTTCATTGACCGCGGTATTCCTATTAATGATTTGGCTGGCGGCGACTTCCAGCCCGTTGAAGCTTTTGAGGACATTGTTTTTGGTGACCCAGAACTAAATACAGCTGAAGCTAAAGCTCACATCTTACGCGCAACATTGACACAAAACTTCTCTGACAACTTGAAGGGTATTTTTAACGCAACTTATAGTGACTTTGATAAACTATATCAAAACTTCTATGCACAAGACCTGCGCTCTATAACGACAGACAGGACAAGCGGTATCGTTCGTCTCGACGGTTATGTCGATACAACTCAGCGCAAGAGCTTGAACATCTCAGGCAACCTTATTGGTGAATATGCTACGGGCCGTATTGAGCACACAATCGTCACAGGCATAGAATATCGCGGCACATCAAACAACAATGATCGTTTCAATCCCGAATTCCCATTTGGAGCTGATGGTATCGGCGATGATCGTGAAGATTTTATTATCACGCGTCCTTTAAACTTCTCCGGCGGTTCTGGCGTAGACGCTGATGGTAATGTATTTACTGTTGCATTCACAGACCTCAATGATCAAACAGAATCAGATATTAAAGTCTTCTCTGCTTTCATCCAAGACGAAATAGCGATTTCCGATAACTTTGATATTATTCTGGGCGGACGATTTGATAGCTTTGATATGTCAACAGATGATATTGGACGCAATACTTATGGCTTATCGCGTACGGATAAAAAGTTTTCCCCGCGTGCGGGTCTGGTTTTTAAGCCTCAAGAAAATATCTCTGTTTACGGAAGCTATAGCCAAAGCTTCCTGCCTCGTACAGGAGAACAATTCGCAGGCCTAAGAAGATCTTCCCCTGGAAGTGTTCAAAGCGACATTCTCTCACCTGACGAATTTGAAAACCTTGAGGCGGGTCTTAAGTGGGACTTAATAGACGGCCTCAGCTTTACAGCGGCAGTTTTCAAAAATGAGTCAACGCGTGCAACACGTGCAGATGCAAATGCAGACGAAACAGAAGTACAAGGATTGTCAGTTGATGGCTTTGAGCTTCAACTCGAAGGTGAAGTCACAGACCGCCTGTACGTTCGGGCAGGTTATTCCAATCTGACCGGCGAAACATCTGATGGCGGAGTAACACCGCGTGAATTACCCAAGAATACCTTCTCAATCTGGAGCAATTATAGAGTCACAGACCAATTTAGCTTTGGCCTAGGGGCCACTCATCAGGGCGAGGCTTTGACGGGTAATGGAAGTGCAACCTTCCTTCCCTCTTTTACCCGTTTTGACGCTGCAGCTTATTATGATGTGAATGATACTGTTCGTGTTCAAATCAATGTTGAAAACCTCACAGATACGCTATACTTCCCATCATCGCACAGCACACATCAGGCAACAGTTGGTGCACCGCTCAACGCACGCTTCACTGTCTCAGGACGCTTTTAAGAAGGATTTAGTATCTATGCAATTTTAGATGCTAAATAAAATAAAAATCAGGCACTTGATTTTTTATTTATTTAACGCGATATAGCGCGCCTCAGTGGCGCGCTTTTTTGTGCAGTTATAATAGCAAGGATTTTTCATGAGTTTACCAGGGCAAAATTTTAACGATCGCCTTAAAGAACAGAAGCAAGCTAAATTAGCGATGCTAAAGCGAGCCAAAGAAAAACAACTAGATCCAGAACAAAAAGAAAAACTTTTGAAAGAAAGAGCTATTCGCAATGAAGAAAGAGCAAAACGGGAAGCTGAAAAAGAAGCTGCTCGTAAGTTAAAAATAGAAAAATTAGCAATAGAAAAAGCTGAAAAAGACAGAAAAAATAAATTAGCTCAAGAGGCAGCCCAAAAAGCAAAAGTAGAAATGGAGCGTGCATCAAAGGCTCGTAGAGATGCTAAGTATGCAGCCAGGAAAGCACGCAGACGTTAAATCTTCCAACCCCAATATAAAGTTGCAATACCTCCAGAAAAATCTCTGTAGGAAACGTTTGAAAACCCAGATTCTACAATCATATTGGAAAATTCATTTTGTTTTGGAAACTTACGTATGGACTCAACTAAGTATTGATAACTGTCAGCATCACCCGCAAGAAAGTTACCAATTTTTGGTATAAAGTTGAATGAATAAGAATCATATATCTTGCGTAGATTTTTATCTTTAGGTGTTGAAAACTCAAGCACAAACATTCGTCCGCCTGGTTTCAAAACTCTAAAAAATTGCTTCAGAGCAGCCTGCCTGTCAGTAACATTTCTTATACCAAAAGCAATTGAGAGAGCGTCAGCATAGTTGTCGGAAAATGGAAGTTTTTGTGCGTCTCCGCAAACACGTGAAAGATTATCTTTATCTTTTATTTGATCAATGCCGGCTAACAACATTTGATCATTTATATCACATATATGTGCTGTTGCAGAGCTTCCGCCACGACGAACCCTAACCGCCTCAGCACGCTTTAAGAACCTTCGTGCTAAATCACCTGTACCACCTGCAACATCAATCAGTATCTCACCTGGCTGAGGGTTTATTTTTGTAATAGTTAGGTTTTTCCACAAGCGATGGACGCCAAATGACATTGCATCATTCATTAAATCATATTTTCCTGCAACGGAATTAAAAACGTTTTTTACTCGTTCTTTCTTTTCTTCAACAGGTATCTCTTGATAACCAAAATCGATTGTATTTTTTTTCATATTTCACGAATGCCTTCATTTCGAAACTTTATCTAGACGACACACTAACGCACCGCAATAAGATACCCACAAATACCTGGTGAAGCCCTTGCTATCTTCTCAAAAATTGCGAAAATTAAAAATGTTTAAAAATAAAAATATTGATTCGTTATTGTTTACGGCATTTGTATGCTTTCTCTCGCTCATCGTTACAGGATGTAGCGATAATAAGGTTTCAAAATCATCACAAGATTCCCAAGAAAATTCAGATACCTCTGCATATTTAATAAAAAATGACCACATTACCGGTTCTAAAGATGCACCTATAACTATTGTTGAATATGCTTCAGTAGCTTGTGGTGCATGTGCTAACTGGCACAATCAAATTTATCCCGAGCTGAAAAGTAAATACGTGGACACAGGTAAGGTAAGATATGTTTTTCGGGAATTTATCACGGGAGTTCCAGAATATGCAGATGCTGGATTTATGATAGCACTTTGTGCACCAGATGAAAATTACTTCAAGAACATTGCCTTGCAATTTAAGCGACAGCAACAAATATTTAAGATGGGTTCAGAAGGTAAAGCACGTGAAGCGTACATTGGAATCGCAAAGTCTGCGGGGTTATCGGAAGATAAATTTGTAGAATGCATGCAGAATCAAGAACTTAGATCTGAATATCGCGAAAAAATGCAATCAGGAAAAGATATGGGAATTAACGCTACTCCTACATTTATAATAAACGGTAAGCAAGAAAAGGTTTTTACCCTAGATTCCATTGAAGAAGTAATCTTACCTCTAATAAATGCAACAAAGATTGAAGAAAAAAATACCACAGATATAACTTCAACAGAGGTAGTTAGTGGTTAATTCTGATGGGCTCCCTAGTATTTAATCAAATTAAGTTAACAGGTTTCAAGTCATTTGTTGAACCAACTGATTTCATTATAAAGCCTGGCTTAACAGGAATTGTCGGCCCCAACGGTTGTGGAAAATCTAACTTACTGGAAGCAATAAGATGGGTTATGGGAGCTAACTCCGCAAAAGCCATGCGGGGTGCCGCGATGGAAGATGTTATTTTTTCAGGTACCAAACAAAGGCCTGGCCGTAATCAAGCATATGTGACCCTTACAATTGATAACAGCTCGCGGATTGCACCCTCGATTTTTAATGACAATGATACACTTGAGATTACAAGAACAATCACAAAAGGAAAAGGCTCTGCCTACAAAGTTAATAATCGAACAGTAAGGGCCAAAGATGTACAGCTCTTATTTGCTGACGCTAGCACAGGGGCCAATTCCCCAGCATTAGTAAGACAAGGACAAATTAATGAGTTAATCTCGGCAAAGCCATCTAATAGGCGCCGTATTTTAGAAGAGGCTGCTGGTATATCAGGGCTTTATTCACGAAGGCATGAGGCTGAGCTTAGGCTTAAAGCTGCAGAAACTAATTTATCAAGGCTTGACGTAATATTGGGACAAATTGAAAGTCAACTTTTATCTTTAAGGCGGCAGTCAAGACAGGCAGCCAGGTATAAACGACTTGCAGGGGAAATACATGAATACAAAGCCCTATTGTGGCTTATTAGATGGTCGGCAGCTCTTGAGGGGCAAGAAAATTCCACAGATACAGTAAAAAAGTGTGAAGAATTAGTTTCTGATACAACATTAAAAGCCGTAAACATCCAGAACATGGCAGAAAAACTTCGTATCGCACTCGAGCCCAAGCGAGAGGAACAAATAATAGCCGCAGCAGTTTTGGGAAGACTGAATGCCTCAAAAGAAGCTCTAGAGAATGAGGAGTATGCCGCTAAAACAGAACTACGCAAACTTGAAACACAAAAGGAACAACTAAAAACAGATCTTAATCGAGAAAAAGGCATTGTAGAGGATGCATCGATTGCAAAGGCAAGACTTGATAGTGAGTTTGAAAAATTAAACTCGGCTGAAGATATAAGTTTAGCATTAGAACAAGCAGCCCAAAATGCAGAATCAGCGATATCAAAAAGATCAATGTTAGAGAACGAGTTTAATGAATATACTCGGAAAATAGCAGATCAAATTGCAAGAAATGAATTAATTAATAAAGAAAAACTACAAATAGAGGATCGCCTAAAAAAACTTCAAGAAGAAGACGAAGTAATTACAATGAAATTAGATGATATTGTAATAGATGAAAATTCTAGTGAAAATATTTTTTCAGCTAAAGCAAAACAAGCACTCATTGATCTCGAAATTGCGAGGGAACATGAATTAAGCAACACGGAAAAAAAGCAGAACATAGAATATAAGTGTAATAATGCTCGGGATATATTACAAAAATCTCAAAATACCCTATCTGCTCTTGTTGCAGAAAGATCAGCTCTAAAAAAGGTTATCACACGAGAGTACGATTCAAATTGGACTCCCGCCTTGTCAATGCTTGAAGTAAAAAAGGGTTTTGAGTTAGCAATTGCCGCATCGATGGGAGAAGATTTAGATGCAGCAATTGATAAAGAAGCAAAGCTACGGTGGTCTGGCGCGCCTACACCGTCTCAACCTTTGCCGCCCGGTGTAAAATCAATAGCTGAATTTGTTAAGGCACCCCATGAACTGGATGCTAGAATGTCTCAGATAGGCGTGGTCGATTTCGAACAAATAGTTTTACTAGCCGGTAGTCTAAAGCCTGGGCAATGCTTGGTTACAGTAGAAGGGCATGTGGCTCGTTGGGATGGATTTGAAATAACTGCAGGAACAGAAACCTCCGCGGCAATTAAACTTAGACAACAAGCAAGAATAAATGAAATAATAGAAGAAATTACCATAACTGAAACAGAAGTTAATAAACACCAATCTAATTTTGAAAAACTAAAAAATGACTTATTACTAGCCTCTGATAAGGCTAGGTCAGCGAAAAAAGTTCTTCCTGAACTGGAAAAACATGAAAGAGCTGCTCAATTAGCTAAAGTAATGTATGAATCAGACTTAACCGCACAGCTCATAAAAAAGCAATCTCTCGCTGAACGCAAAGATCAAGTTAATAATGAAATATCAAAATTGAATACTCAATATGAACCATTGGTAAAAATTCATACAAATTTGTCAAAAGTTGAAGAACTCTTAAAAATACAGAATGGTGTATCCGTAGAACTTAATAGTGCAAGATCTATTGCAGATGAAAAAAGTGGACTTTATCAGGGCTTAAAAAATGAATTAGATGCTAGATCTTTAAGGCTTAAATCTGTTGTAGAGGAGAGATCAAATTGGAAAATTCGTTCTGAAACAGCAGCCACCCGGGTAATTACACTAGAGGAAAGGCAAAACGCAGTTGAGCTCATTCTCAGTAGAACATTAAATAATCCAGACGAATTTAATGATAGAAGAAATAAGCTTTTTAAAGAATTGGAAAAAGCTGAGAAAAGACGTTCTGATTCAGCCGACTCGCTCGCAAAGGCCGAAGAAGAGTTTCAAGAAGCTGATAGAGCAGCTAGATCTTTAGAAGTTAAGGCGAGTGAAGCTCGTGAGGCAAGAGCATCTGCACTAGCCCATGAGATGGCTGCTAAGGAAAAAGTAACAGAAACTCGAGCTCGTATTAACGAAGCCCTTCAATGCACCCCAGAAGATCTACCGACTCACCTCATAAACTTAAAACCAGAAAGTTCTCTATCTGAATTTGATATTGAACGTAAAATAGATAGACTTTCAAACGAGCGTGAAAAAATGGGCGGTGTTAATTTACGTGCTGATGAGGAGGCCAATGAGCAAAAAGATAAATTTGATGAATTAAGTAAAGAACGTCTGGACTTACAGTCAGCGATAAATCGTCTAAGAGAAGGTATTAACGAATTAAATGCAGAAGGCAGGCAACGGCTTCTCAAA
Organism: Hellea sp.; assembly: GCA_018645985.1. Classification (GTDB taxonomy): domain Bacteria; phylum Pseudomonadota; class Alphaproteobacteria; order Caulobacterales; family Maricaulaceae; genus Hellea. The sequence continues at coordinate 17,088 of JABGVR010000061.1, forward strand.
GCATTTGATATTGTAAATGAACATTTCAGTAGGTTATTTAAAACTCTTTTTGGTGGCGGGGAAGCTTCACTAGCACTCACAGAATCCGATGACCCGTTAGAAGCTGGACTTGAAGTTATGGTAAGTCCGCCCGGAAAAAAACTGGGTTCCATGTCACTAATGTCTGGTGGAGAGCAAGCCTTAACAGCTACTGCACTAATTTTTGCAGTTTTTTTATCAAATCCAGCTCCAATTTGCGTATTAGACGAAGTTGATGCCCCATTGGATGATGCTAATGTTTCAAGATACTGCAATCTTCTTGACGCAATGACAAAACAAACAAAAACTAAATTTATAGCAATAACGCACAATGCCGTTACAATGAGCCGTATGGATAGGCTTTTTGGGGTTACTATGGCAGAGCAGGGGGTATCTCAACTTTTATCAATGGAACTGCGAGATGCAAAAAAGCTAGTCGAAGAAGAATAATTCTGTACAGATTGTCGCACTTGCAATAATTAAGATTATTTATAATTAAATCAGTTACTTAAGCTAAGGATATCACTGTTGACTTATACTTGTTCAGTGGGTAGGTTCCGCCCGCTTCAGTGGGGTTTAATTTAGATTCTGTTGAAGTTCGAGTAAGTAATCATGACTAAGAAAAACGGAATACCTCAAGAAACTAAAGACGATCCACTGAAAGTGTTTAACAGCAAACTCAATGCTTTGAAAGTGGACAACAAAAAACACGAGGTAGATGATAAAAGTTCTGGTATGGCTGCAGGCTTGAAATATGCAAGCGAATTTTCAGCTGCTGTGTTAGTTGGTGTATTCTTTGGCTATTTAGCTGACAAATTCATCGGAACTACACCTTGGGGATTGCTAGCGGGTTTGATATTTGGGTTTGGTGCAGGCGTTCTAAATGTCGTACGCGCTGCTAAAGAAGGAATGGATGGTATTTAATAGCTCTTACCTATTAGAACCAAAGAGGAAAGACAAATGATCGCTGCAGGTCTAGACCCAATTGCTCAGTTCGAGATCCATAAATTACTGGAACTCAGTATCGGAAAATACGATATTAGCTTTACCAACTCATCCTTAATGATGGTAGTAGCAGTACTATCGATATCGCTTTGGCTTTTGTTATCAAGTAAAAAATCTCTGGTTCCTGGAAGAGCACAGTCGATTGCAGAAATCTCTTATGAGTTCGTAGCAGACATGGTAAAATCTGCTGCTGGAAAAGAAGGTTTGAAGTTCTTTCCATTCGTTTTTACTCTATTTATATTCATACTTTTCGCAAACCTATTAGGAATGATCCCATTTTTCTTCACAACCACAAGCCATATAATAGTTACATTTACACTTGCAATGATGGTTATGAGCTTGGTAATTGGATACGGTGTTTTTAAGAATGGCTTTAGGTTTCTAAAATTATTTTGGCCTTCCGGTATTCCTATGGCAATATTACCTTTTGTATCGATTTTAGAAATAATATCATTTGTTTCTAGGCCAATTAGTTTGTCCGTTCGGTTATGGGCAAACATGTTCGCTGGACATATCTTATTGAAACTTTTCGCTGGATTTTCTATCATGATGATCACAGGCTTAGGTTTTTTTCCAGGGGCATTAGGGGCAATAATTCCATACGCGATGACCTTGGCTCTCACACCACTAGAATTTCTGGTTGCATTTGTGCAAGCATACGTTTTCGCCCTGCTTACATGCGTTTATTTATCTGACGCACTGCATCCAGGACATCATTAACTGCAATTTAACGCTTTTCTATAGGAGATTATCATGGAAGCAGAAGCAGCAAAATACATCGGCGCAGGCCTTGCTTGTTTGGGTATGGCTGGTGCCGGTATCGGAGTCGGAAACCTTTTTGGCCAGTACTTGTCAGGTGCATTAAGAAACCCGTCAGCAGCTCCAGGTCAATTTTCAAATCTTATTTTTGGATTTGCTGTTACTGAAGCTCTTGGGATATTCTCATTCGCAGTTGCACTCATATTGATGTTTGTACTCTAATAAAACTAAACCAACAAAGGCGTCGCTATGCTTAATGCGATAACATTGATTGGGTTATACCTTGCTCCCACCGGGTCAAAAAACGTTCCTGGTGGAGAGCATATTGAGGAAACACCATTTCCTCCATTTGACCCTACTTACTTCCCTAGTCAAATATTTTGGCTTTTGGTAAGCTTTTTTATCTTATACTTTTTGTTGTCAAAAATATTTTTACCTAAGCTATCTTGGGCAATAGAGGAAAGATCGGCAAAAATTTCAGACGACATAGAAAACGCTGAGCGGATGCAGAGACTAGCTCAAGATGCTGAAACTTCATATACAGAGAGTCTGGCGCTAGCCAGAACCAAGTCTAACAGAGTAGCTGAAACAACTCGACAAGCAGTTGACGCCGAACTAAAACTTGAAATGGATGCGGAAAATAAAAAAGCTAGTATTAAAGCAAAAGCTGCGGAGGATCATATTAAGTCAATTCGCAATAATGCTATGAAAAATCTAGAAATAGTCGCTTCTGATGTTGCTCAAACCGCCGTCGAGTCACTCACTGGTAGTAAAGTAAAGATAGCAGAAGTTAAAAAAGCGATTAAGGAAGGCTAAAAGTTATGCATTTTGATTTTGCCCTCAACAGCCCTACGATATGGGTGTTCTTAGCTGTTTTAATTTTTCTTTTCCTCTTAGGTTACGCAGGTATTCACAAAAAAATTGCTGCATCTCTGGATGCCAGATCTGACAAAATTAAAGATGAGCTTAACCAAGCTAGTTTGCTACGGGACGAAGCACATCAGTTACTTGCGTCTTATAAAGACAAGCAAAAAGAAGCCGAAAACCAAGCTAAGAGTATAATCAAACAGGCTCGTAAAGATGCAGAAAATATGGCAAAAACTGCCCGAGAAGAATTTGAAGAGAGGCTGAAGCGCAGAGAAGAGCAAGCTGAGGCAAAAATCAAGGCGGCAGAAGACCAAGCCATGCGTGATGTAAAATTGAAAGCTGCAGACACTGCCATTTCAGCCGTAGAAAAAATCCTAAGATCAGGTAATGTCGTAGACCATGAAGACATGATAAATACTGGAATTTCTGAATTAGGCAAAATCTCGGATAAACAATAACCAGTCTAGGGCTCATACCTCAGTACAGGCTTTCTTGCAGCTAATGTTTCATCAACCCTTTTAGTAGGAGAGTGTTGTGGGGCAGATTTAAAGCTTTTTATATCACCACTTTTAGCCCTATTAGCCAACCCCCTCATAGTAGTTATAAATCTATCAAGTTCATATTTTGACTCACTTTCAGTTGGTTCTATCAACATTGCCCCATGTACGACTAAAGGAAAGTACATAGTCATTGGGTGATAACCCTCGTCTATCATAGCTTTAGCAAAATCCAGCGTATCGACTCCAGTATTTTGTAGGAATGTATCATCAAATAAGACTTCATGCATACAGTGGCCTGAGTAAGCCGGAGTCATTAAGTCAGATAGTGATGCTAATATATAGTTAGCATTAAGCACTGCATCTTCGGTTGCTTGCTTTAATCCATCTGATCCATGACTCATCATATATGATAACGCCCTAGTATACATACCCATTTGACCATGAAATGCACATAATCTTCCCATACTAATATCATTAATATCTTCTACTAAGTCAAAACGACCACTTTTATCTTTAACCACATAAGGTATCGGCGCGTAATCTTTTAGAGCATCCGATAAAACAGTAGGCCCAGACCCAGGGCCGCCACCACCATGTGGAGTTGAAAATGTTTTATGAAGATTTATATGCATAGCATCTACACCTAAGTCCCCTGGCCTAACACGACCCACCAAGGCATTAAAATTGGCACCGTCACAATAAAAGTATCCACCTGCGTTGTGAATGAGTTCGGAAATTTCGATTATATCACTCTCAAATAAACCACATGTATTTGGATTGGTTAACATGATCCCTGCTATATCATTATCACTTCCTAAATCACTTATCTTTAGACGCAGGACATCCATATCAATGCAGCCCTTGTCATTAGCGGGAAGTTCATCCACAAAAAACCCACACTGTACCGCAGTAGCAGGATTTGTGCCGTGCGCACTTTCTGGAACAAAAACTCTTCGTTTATGACTATTTCCATCTGCATCTAAGCGAGCACGGATTGTCATCATGCCGCAAAGCTCGCCATGCGCTCCAGCCTTAGGCGTAAGTGCTACCGCAGGCATATTGCATAGCTTAGTTAACCAATTCGACAACTCATACATAAGCTCAAGAGCACCTTGTACTGTTGCGATTGGTTGCAATGGATGCACATCTGAAAAACCTGGAAGTCTCGCAACTTTTTCATTCAACCTGGGATTGTGCTTCATGGTACAAGATCCAAGTGGATAAACACCTAAATCAATAGCGTAATTTTTTTGAGATAACCTTACATAATGTCTTAGAGTTTCAGGTTCAGAGAGCCCTGGAAGTTCAATATTTTTTGTTTGCTCAAGACCACCAAGACGGTACTTTATGCCTTTGGGTTTTGGAAAATCAATTCCTGTTTTCTTAAAGCTACCCGTTTCAAATATTAATTTTGTTGCTTGATCTAATGCCTTATTACCTGAAAAGCTTTCAAATTTAGCGCTGCTTATCTCATTCGGTGCCGTTACCCTACCTTGGTTGTTCATACTCATCGTAATTCTTCCTCAAGTGCGTTACAGAGAGACTCAATATCATGCTCATCAACAATTTCTGTCGCGCAAATAAGCAATGTATCTTTTGGTCCAGCTTTACTTAAGCGGGAGAATGGAACTCCTCCCAAAATGTTCTTATTAGCAAGAGAATGAACAACATCTTCAGCATTTTTATCTAGCTTAACTGTAAATTCGTTAAAAAAAGTATTATTTAATACTTTCGCACCATTTATTTTATCAATTCTTGTAGCTAATAAATTGGCACTCTCATGGTTTAAGATGGCTAGCTTACGTAATCCACTCCCCCCCAATAAACTCATATGAATTGAGAAGGCCAAACAACACAAACCACTGTTTGTACAAATATTTGAAGTAGCCTTATCTCTTCTAATATGTTGCTCACGCGTAGATAAAGTTAGTACAAAAGCTCTATTCCCGTCGGCATCAATAGTTTCGCCGCAAATTCTTCCAGGCATCTGACGTACATGTTTCTTATTACATGCAAATAAACCCACGTGCGGTCCTCCAAAATTAAGTCCAACTCCTATTCCCTGTCCTTCGCCTACTACAATGTCAGCTCCCTGCTCTCCTGGTGATTTAATAAGGCCTAAAGCAACTGGTTCTGTGAAAACAGCAATTAACAAAGCCTTATGCAGGTGAGCCTTTTCTGCAATTGGGGTTAAATCAACAATTTCTCCAAATACATTTGGCGACTGCACAACAACACATGCAGTTTCATCATCAATTAAGTCCAATACTTTATAATCAGATGAAATTTCTTGCTCTAAAATACAGACATCAATACCAACTGATGATGCGAGAGTGTCAGTAGCTAGGGAGTAATGTGTATGCAGACCCGGGGCGATTATTGCTTTATGTTTACGCGTGACTCTCTTCGCCATCACTACCGCCTCAGCGCATGCAGTTGAGCCATCATACATAGAAGCATTTGCAACTTCCATTCCAGTTAGGGTTGCAACTTGAGACTGAAACTCGAATAGCACCTGAAGTGTACCTTGGCTTATTTCGGGCTGATAAGGAGTGTATGCGGTTAAGAACTCTGATCTTTGAATTAAATGATCAACAGATGATGGAACATGATGTTTATAAGCTCCTGCCCCACAAAAAAATGGAACTGAAGAAGCAGAAATAGATTTATTTGATAATTTTGTCATATATTTTTCAACCTCTGATTCAGGCTGATGATAAGGGAGGTCAATTAATTTTGATAAACGCGCCTCCTTGGGAACACATTCAAACAAATCTTCTACATTTCTAACACCTATTACCCCTAACATTTTTGCTCGGTCTTCATTGTCCAAAGGTAGATAACGCATATAATTTTCCGTAAATATATAGTTTAAAAAAATTTTTAGGTATTTAGAGTTATTTAGTAAATTTAACTTCCAATACAGTAGGCACTGTATTCGTCTTGACTCATTAAACTCTCTAAATCATTCATGTCAGATATGGATATTTTTACAAACCATCCACCATCATCTGGAGATTCATTTACTGTTTGAGGTTGATCTTCTAGTGTTTCATTCACACTCAGAACTTCCCCCGCGACAGGACTGTATACTTCAGAAGCAGCCTTAACAGACTCGACTACTGCAAGTTCCTCACCTTTAATTAGCTTCTTCCCTAACTCTGGGAGTTCTACATAAACAACATCCCCAAGTTGGGTAGCTGCGTGGGATGAGATTCCAACAACACCTATATTCTGGCTAACCCTTATCCATTCATGGTCTTTTGTATAATAAACTGACATATTTTATCCCCTATAATATTTAGTACTTACAAATGGCACTTTAACCACACTCGCAGGCATAGATTTGTTACGGATTACAAGATTGATGGGAGTACCTACTTTTTTAAATTTACCATTCACATAACCCATTGCAATTGGGCAACCTAAGGTGGGACTATAACCGCCACTTGTTACTAATCCAATTTGATTGCCTTCAGCATCTTGAATTTCTGTACCTGCGCGTGCAGGAACCTTGCCTTCAGGTCTAATGCCAACTAATCTTTTAGAGTTCACATTCTGAATATCAGCAATAATTCTTTTCACGCCTTTATATTGCATGTTAGGTAATCTTCTGCTCTTTTGAATTGACCATATAAGTCCCGCCTCAATAGGGGAGATATTTTCATCGATATCTTGACCGTAAAGACAAAGCCCAGCTTCAAGTCGCAAACTATCACGTGCACCAAGACCAATCATTTCAACATCTTCATTTTGCAAAAGTATATTTACTAAAGAGCGTACATCGCTATTTTTTACTGAAATCTCAAATCCATCCTCACCTGTGTATCCAGACCGAGAAACGTGACCCCAGATATTTGGTGTTAATGGAACATCAACTGATGACATAAACAATAAATCAGCAATTGATGAATTAAGTCCCGTAAGAATCTCAGATGCCTCAGGGCCTTGAAGGGATATCAAGGATAGAGAGTCATCAGCGATATCAATATTAACCCCCTCTGGCAAATTTTTCTTAATATATTCAAAGTCTTCTAGTTTCTTACCCGCATTAACTACCAAATAAAGTTTATGTTCTTGCCCCTCAAACCCAAGACGACCAATCATCAAATCATCTATGATGCCTCCATCCGAATTTAAAAGCTGCGAGTACTTTTGTTTTCCAGGTTCCAAATTTGAAATTTCAGCAGGAATTAAAGTTTCCAAAGCCTTTGCAACACTTAAAAAACTCAAGTCGTCCGAATATAGAAAACACTGCCCCATGTGTGAAACATCAAACAATCCCGCCTTTGAGCGGGTATGTAAGTGCTCCTTCAATATGCCTAAGTCATAGTGAAGGGGCATATTGTAGCCCGCGAAGGGTACCATAACAGCGTTATTAGATAGATGAATATCGTAAAGTTTAGTTTTTAATAAATCATTATCAGGCACAACTACACTTCCGCGTTTTGCGCCACCCGCTGTCTTTGAAACCTGAGAGATTCACTTAATGCTAATTGTAGCTTAAGCTTACTCCGTCGGTGGAAGATTACTCTAACCTTCACTTTCCAGCGTTTTAAATAACAAGCGGTCCGTTTTACCTGAGAGTTTCCGGTGGCGGTTGCTCCTTCGGTGGCGGGTTGATTCGCACTCTCCCGCTTGTGATAATTAAAGTCGTAATATACTTGAGAGATTATAAGTCAATGAATATTTTTTAAGTACAACGGTATTATTTACATGCGCTCTGGGGCTTCAATACCGAGCATATATAAACCCATTTCTAATTGCAGAAGTGTTAATTTAGCCAATGACAACCTTGAACTCTGAAGATGTCTTGGAGTGTCTTCGGATAGTATTGGACAGTCAGCATAAAACCTAGAAAATGCCTGTGCTACTCTATAAACGTGGTCGCATAGTATATGCGGTAAATACTTAGACGCCGCATTTGACGTTGATCTTCCAAAAGCATCTAATGCTATTAATAGCTCCTTTTCCGAACTGTGGGATAGCTCGATATTTTTATCATCAAAATCAATACTCGCGGATGCAGCCTTTCTAAGTATAGATTTAATGCGCACGACTGCGTAAAGTAAATAAGGCCCTGTTTTACCCTCAAACGATGTGAAACGTACGGGATCAAATGTATAATTAGTTAGACGTTGGTTCTGTAAGTCTGCAAATTTTAAAGCTGCTAATCCAACTTTTCGTGCAATTTCTGATCTTTCCTTACTATCAAAGCTTATACCTATACCAGACTCTTCCAATCTATTTTTCGCAGAAGCATTCATAATATCCAAAAGGTCCTCCAAACGCAAAACACCGCCCTCTCGAGTTTTAAATGGTTTGCCGTCCTTACCATTCATAGTACCAAAACCCACATGATAAAGTTGATCAGGATGAAACCAGCCCGCCTTAGATGCAGCGCGAAAAACTTGCTCAAAATGTAGGGCCTGCCTCTGATCAACTACATAAATGATACGGTCTGGCTTATTCGTTTCTTTTCTGTCCACTAATGTAGCCATATCAGTAGTGTGGTATAATACAGCACCAGAACTCGCTAAAAGCATTACAGGAGGTATCTCTAATTTATCATCTTCTTCCTGAACTCTTATTATTAGCGCACCATTGTCTTCTTCTGTAATCTTCTTCAGTTTAAGCTCTTTAATCATTTCTGGAATTAATGGGTCAACGCACGCTTCGCCTTTCCATAGGTCAAATTCCACTCCAAGCTTCCCATATCCAACCTTTAGTGCAGCCACTGATACAGATATAAAATGCTCTAAAAGAGCACGGTATCCCGGCCTACCCGATTGTAATTCAGCAGTGGCAATTCTCGATAATTCCATTCTTTCATGATTATTTTTGGCAGCAACACTTGCTTGAGGGTAAAGTCGAGCTAGATCATCCATGGTTACAGGTGATGTATCTGGAAAGCCTGAAGTTATATCTCCATCAAAATATGATAAGCTAGGCTGCTCAATTCGTAATTCAGATATAAGGTGACCCATCTGCAAACCCCAATCGCCCATATGCACATCCCCGATAACATTATGTCCCTGGGCTCTCAGAATTCTTTTAATAGACTCACCAATTACTGCAGATCTAAGATGTCCGACATGCATCGGTTTCGCTACATTGGCACCGCCATAATCAATTATGACTGACAAAGGTGGTTCCTGCTTGATACCATAATTTTCGTCAAGAAGTAGCTCCGAGGCACGCTCACGTAAATAAATAATTGAAGGGTAGATATTTATAAAACCTGGCCCCCCAATTTCTAACTTATTAATCATCGGATGATCTTGAAGCTTTTCAATTACTGATAATGCTACATCTGATGGGGTAATATGTTTTCCTTGTTTTTTGGATATACCTGCAGCACGCATAGCACCATTACATTGATAAGGTGCACTACCGCGTGAACTTTCTTGCACGCCCCCCAGTTCTTCAGGATAACCTATATTGACAAAAGCTTCTCGAAATAACTCGTCAAATGTCTCTAATATTGATGGCATTTTGAAATCTTAGCTCTGACCCACTGAAACACGAAAGCGTTTTCCTTGTGTATTAAATTCCCTTTGCTCAGGAGTTAAAACAAAGCCCACAATAATTTCAAAGTTTTCTCCTGATGTACCAGCTTTAGCGCGAGGAATAGTTATTTTATTAATACGTTCTGTTACAGTCACTCTATTCTCACCTGACGGGAACTTTACTTGAATAGGAAAAGTTTTTTTATTTATTACTCCAATATTTTTTCGGGTTACAGCCACAAAGTATTCATACTGAACTGTAGCCTTAGCATCGGACGCGGGACCACGTCCAAAACTTATATCCATCTCGAGATCGCCTTCTATTGGCTTATCACCGTAATAACGACAGAGACTGCGCACCTTTTGAAATTCACCTGTAAAGCCCACATTTGAAAAAGTCTCAGCATCATCTAAAAACTCAACAATTCGCGAGGCATCATAAAGAGCAAAAGCTCTGGGACACGGCCCAGGATTAGCATCGGCTGCCTCACCAATCTGCAATATTTCTTGCGTACTCCTACAGCCACCAAAGCTTATAATTATTATCGAGAGCAATATTAGCGTTACTATTTTCCGAAATTGCATTATATTATCCCAAATTTATTAAATATCCAGAACCATCACTATAGCTTGATTGGAATGAGTCTGCTAGGTCATAACAGATATAAATACGTCTGCAACGATGAAGATTAAGTATGACGAATAATTTGGAGATTATAACCATGGAGAATAGCACGGCAAAAAAAGTGCTTCTAGCAGCTCCGAGAGGTTTTTGTGCAGGTGTAGACCGAGCAATTCAAATAGTGGAAAAGTCAATACAAAAATACGGCGCGCCCGTTTACGTACGCCACGAAATTGTTCACAACCGTCATGTCGTTAACAGGTTAGTAAATTTAGGTGCTATCTTTGTTGAAAGCCTAGAAGATTGCCCTAATGACAGACCTGTTGTTTTCTCTGCACATGGTGTCCCAAAATCAGTACCTAAGAAAGCAAAAGCAAGAGAAATGAATTACCTTGATGCGACATGTCCACTTGTATCAAAGGTTCACGTTGAAGCGGAAAAACATGCAAAATCTGGTCATCATATTTTATTAATAGGACACTCAGGGCACCCAGAAGTCATTGGAACCATGGGGCAATTACCTGAAGGCAACATAACACTTATTGAAACGGAAAAAGATGCCCTAAGTTTTAATTCTGATCCTTATGAAAGTCTTGCTTTAGTAACTCAAACGACACTTTCCGTTGACGATACAACTCACATAATCGACATATTAAAAGATCGCTTTCCGAATATTGCTTTGCCATACAAAGAGGATATTTGCTACGCTACAACAAATAGACAATCAGCAGTTAAAGCAATAGCAGAAAAATGTGACTTATTACTCGTAATAGGTTCGGTATCTTCTTCTAACTCAAAACGTCTTGTCGAAGTTGGAGACAAAGCAGGTGCTAAGAATTCAATGTTAATTTCAAGTTCTGATAGTATAGATTGGAAAATTGTAGATGAAGCAAATGTTATAGGTCTTTCTGCAGGGGCAAGTGCGCCAGAATATTTAACCGATGGTGTTATCGCAGCTTTAAAATCAAAATACAAAATTGAAATCAATGAAGTCGAAGTTACCAAAGAAAAAGTAATTTTTCGTCTACCAAGAAAGTTACACAACGTTGAATAAAAAAATTATATTAACAATTTATACAGATGGTGCATGTTCGGGAAACCCAGGTCCTGGGGGCTGGGGAGTCTTGTTGCAATACGGAAGCAAAGAAAAAACACTTAAAGGTGGCGATCCTAATACAACTAATAACCGCATGGAGATGATGGCAGCAATAAAAGCCATCGAAGCAGTCAACGAAACCTATACTGGTGAAATTATTTTATGGACAGATAGCACTTATGTTATGAAAGGTATTACAGAATGGGTACATGGCTGGAAAAAGAAGAATTGGATAAAGTCGGATAAAAAGCCAGTTGTTAATACTGACCTGTGGAAAGTTCTTGATAAGCTTAATTCTCAAAAAAATATTCAATGGAACTGGGTCAAAGGACATGCCGGCGTTGAAGGAAACGAACGTGCTGACGAACTTGCTCGGCAAGGGCTCGAAGAGATAAGGTCTTGAGTTAAGCTAACTACTCAATCAAAACAGCTTTTAACTAAAGATTTTCCAATAAGTAACCTGCTGCTGATACTTTAAATTCCCCGCCCTTCTCAACAAAAACGTTTTCGACAACTGAGTCATTGATTACCATAGCATATCTTTGAGAGCGACTACCCATGCCAAAACCTGAACCATCCAGTTCAAGTCCTACAGCTTTTGCAAAACTTCCATTGCCATCCGCCAAAAGTATTATTTCTCCCTTAAGACCTTGATCTTTACCCCAAGCGTCCATAACAAAAACGTCATTTACCGATGTACATGCAATTGTGTCTATTCCCTTCTCTTTAAATTCACTAACTAGGCTTTTATAACCCGGTAAATGCTTTGCAGAACAAGTAGGTGTAAATGCACCTGGCACAGCAAATAGCGCTACTCTCTTTCCACTAAAAAGCGTTTCTGTATCTAAAGGTTCAGGACCATCAGGTCCCATAGTCATAAAATTAGCTGAAGGAAGTTTATCACCTTTTTGAATAGACATATTTTCTCCTGTTTTAATTATGTAGTATTTAGTCTCATAATAAGTTCTATTACAAGGACTGGATAGTAAAATTATGTGATTATATATTTAATAGACCTAAAGAAATCATTATAAAAAAGTGTCTGATGCAATCCTTGAGAAAATATAATGATCCTCCCATTTCCCATTAATTTTTAATTTTTGACGTGAAATTCCTTCTTTTTTGTAACCTAATGTCCTAAGTATAGAAATAGAAGGAGCATTTTTGACCATTACCGCTGCCTCAACTCTATTTAAGGACAACTGATCGAAGCAAAAATTGGTTACTGCTGATACAGCTGATTTACCAAAATTTAAACCAGCATATCTTTCTCCGATCCAATATCCAATCTCTGCTGTTTGTGAAATGTGTCTTTGAATATTTAGGATATTACAAACACCTATCATTCGCATATCTTCTGAACGAAATACATTAAAGGGCAAAACCTTACCTGAGCGAAACATTTTATTATAGCCTCTTAATCTTTTTAAATATGTTTTCTCCAATAAATATGAATCATTTCTTTCTGGCTCCCACGGTTTGAGATAATTTACATTATTTCTTCTTAAACTAACCCATTCATTAAAATCAGATTTCATTGGAAGACGTAGAGTTACTGATGTCTCAAACCAGTTACCCTGTAGAGTAATATTTTTATCAATTTTCATTATGAAATTTTAATCTGCCTGCCCTGTGATGAATAATAAAGTATATTATCAACAGAATAACCGCAAAACTGTACCATGTAAGCATGTAATCCAAATGATTGTTCCTTATATCAGGCCGTAGCGGCGGAAGGTACTCATTATCAAGATCTGTAGACTTTGCATCAATATAGAAATTCATATCAGCATTAATGTTGGCTGATTCATCCCATGGATGACTATTAGGCAATTGGTTAAAACCAAACCATCTATTTTCAGAAGGGGTACTTCTTGGCGCACCTTTTACAACTTCTCGGGCTAATCTTATATAACCGACAACTGGTAAGTTACTGCCTTGCGCCTTGTTAATATACCCTAATTTATCAACATCTTTTATAGTTTCAAAACTAGAAAATACCGTAATACCGGACTCAGTAATGGGCCTGAATACTTTCCAACTTATGTTTCTACTTTCCGAGGTAAAAACAAAAAAATGAGTATCAGAGAGCTGGCTAGTATTTCTTAAGACTACTCGGCGAAAGTCAACTGGAGAGCCACTAGAAATAGCTTTCTGCACTTCCTCTAAAGAATAAAAAGGTTTTGAAACAGCTGCACTCTCAACTTCAGCAAGCAAGTTAGTCTTCCATTTGAGTCGTTCGTATTGCCATGTACCTAAATTAATAAGAATTAACAAAAAAAGAAGCACAATAGCTGTTAACCATGGCATAGGACTGAAGTGTATTCGCCTCAAAGATCAATCTCTGAAGATTTAATTTCTAAAGCTTTATGTTTCCATTGTAAGTTAAAGATTACACCCCGCATTACTCTCAACAAAAATAAAGAAGAAAGTATTATTATTGGTATCCATATAGTAAAGGTCAGCCACATTGGAGCATTCAAGACCATAGAAAAACCCAATGCCATAGGTACGATAAAAATACTCACAAAAAATATGACAAAGACTGCCGGCCCGTCTCCTGCGTCCTCATTCGGAAATTTTTCCCCGCATGCGAAGCAACTTTTTTCAAATGTTAAAAACTTTTTAAATATTTTACCTTCACCACATTTAGGACAGGCTCCTTTTAAACCTGTGGTGAACGGCGATAAACCACCTCGGCTAATGAGCAACTCCGTTCATCGCAAAAATAATATATACAAAAGCAAAAAGAAATAACCAAACGACATCCACGAAGTGCCAGTACCAAGCAGCCGCCTCAAAGCCAAAATGCTTTTCAGGTTTAAAACCACCTTTTAGCAACCGAACCCAACACACAAATAAAAATATTGTACCTATTAAAACATGGAAACCGTGGAAACCTGTAGCCATAAAGAAAGCTGACCCATAAGCATTATTTCCTATCCATGCTTCATGACCACTTTCACGCAAATGAAATAGCTCTGCGTATTCTATCAATTGCAACCAAGTAAAGATTATGCCCAAGGCAATTGTGAGGAATAGACCCCATTTAGCACCTTTGCGGTCATTATGCATTAATGCATGATGAGCCCAAGTGACAGTCGTTCCTGACAGTAATAGTACCAAGGTGTTCATTAAAGGCAAATGCCAGGCATCTACTGATGTAACCCCGGGAGCCATGGAATCAGCATAACCAGCTGCATTCTCAAGAATGTCTGGATTCCAAGTTGCCCGAACCTTATGAAAAAGGCCTAATTCAAAGAACATCCAAAACCATCCGACAAAAAACATTGCTTCTTGCATGATGAACATAATCATGCCGTATCGCAGTCCTATGTCTACAACTGGTGTATGGTCACCAGCAGCTGATTCAGCAGCTACATCTTTCCACCAGCCATACATAACATATGCTGCAAAAAGACAACCAACCAAAAGAATTATCCAGCCACCAGAAAGTGAGCCGTCACCAGTTAATGAAGACTTCAAAGTATCTAATCCATTAGCAAAAAACCATTCTGTCATAGGAGACGCACCTGTTCGGTCAACTAATCCAGCAAAAAATGTAACCATCCCAAGTCCCCACACAAGTGCAGCGCACCCAGATAAAAAAGGCCACGGGCTCGGTGGTATTAAATGATAATCGTGTTCAACAGCGT
>JABGVR010000062.1 GCA_018645985.1 Hellea sp.
GAGTAGCTGCTGCAGAGCTATCTATAGCATCACCTCCACCAGAAACTTTATCCAATCTCCATGCCTCAAGAGAAACAAAATACTTTACTTCACCTTGTGGGCTTGTCCAATCTCTTCCTCTAATATTAAAGAAAACATTAAGCTCAGAGTAAGTGTGGTTATAAGGATTTTTATCATTGAATGCCTTTTTCGTTGTAAATTATTATTAACTGACTAATCATATTACAGTAAAACTAAAAGCCTTAAAGCGATTGTCAACTTAGGTAGATATTATGAATTTTTTAAAATTAGCCCTCATCGGATGTTTTTGTATGGCCCTGCCTGCAAGAGCAGAAAGCCTTATGGATGTTTACAAACACCTGCACGCCAACCCTGAGTTATCGAATATGGAAAATGAAACTGCGAATTATCTTGCAGATAAAATGGATAATTTGGGCTTTGAGGTTCATAGAGGTTTTGGCGGTACGGGAGTTGTTTCTGTACTAAAAAATGGCCCAGGAAAAACTATAATGGTGAGAGCGGACATGGATGGCCTGCCTGTTTTAGAGACGACGGGTCTAAGTTTCGCGAGTAGGGTAGTAAAAAAAGATCGTTTTGGAGATTTATACCCAGTTATGCATGCATGCGGACATGATGTGCATATGACAACTTTTCTTGGGACTGCCATCGAAATGATAAACAACCAAGATAAATGGTCTGGCACTCTTCTAATGATACTGCAGCCTGCTGAGGAGATTAGTCATGGTGCTAAAGACATGTTAAAATACGGTTTATTTGAGAAATTTCCTGTGCCTGAATACAATCTGGCACTTCACGTTAATTCCGCCATGCCGGCTGGGACAGTTGGTATTACATCAGGCTATGCATTAGCTAATGTAGACTCAGTTGATATCACAGTTAAGGGAGTAGGCGGTCACGGTGCATACCCGCAAACAACAAAAGACCCTATAGTTTTAGCTTCGCAAATTGTTCTCGCATTACAAACAATAGTAGCGCGGGAAGTGGATGCTCAAGACTCTGCTGTAGTTACAGTGGGTTCAATTCACGGAGGGGCTAAGCATAATATAATCGGCGAGCAAGTTAAGCTTCAGCTTACAGTTAGGTCATACTCGGATGAAACCCGAAACATGTTGCTAAATTCTATTCGAAGAATTGCTGAAAATATGGGACGTGTTGCTGGTTTGCCAATTGATAAATTGCCAGTTGTTGAGTTACAAAATGAATATACACCGGCAACTTACAATGACCCTAAGTTATCATCTAAAGCAATGAATTTTATGAGTGAAGTAATTGGTAACGAGAATGTTTTATCTACTCCACCAGTCATGGGGGGAGAGGACTTCGGACGCTATGGAAGAACATCTGAAAGGGTGCCGGGTTTGATTTATTGGCTTGGTGCAGCTGATCCTATAGAATTTGAAAATGCCCGAAAAGAGGGCCGGCAAATGCCCTCACTGCATTCACCATTTTTTAAACCAAATTCAACGATAGCTATTCCTGTTGGCGTAAAAACCATGACTAAAACTGTAACCAGTTTGTTTAATGAGTAGTTTTTTCTGGACTTCTGCTCATATGCATTTAATTGCATAACAAAAATCTCTTAAAGGATAGTTTATGTCATTGCCTCCAATACTGCAAAATTTAGAAATTCCTATTGTAGCCGCGCCTATGTTTATTGTATCAGGTCCTGAGCTTGTTATCGCTCAATGCAAAGCTGGTATAGTTGGTTCCTTTCCCGCATTAAATGCAAGGCCAGCTGATGAGCTTGAAAAATGGATAGTCAGAATAAAGTTGGAGTTAGAGCAGTATCAAAAAGATAATCCTGATAAAAAAGTTGCTCCTTTTGCTGTGAACCAAATTTGCCACCCTTCTAATAACCGTTTAGAGCACGATAATGAAGTTTGCAGAAAGCACGAAGTTCCAATTATTATAACTAGCCTTCAGGCAAATCAGGATGTTTATGACTCTACACATAGCTATGGTGGCATCATTTTGCATGATGTGGTTAATATTCGTCATTCTAAAAAAGCTCTATCAATGGGTGCTGATGGTTTAATAGCTGTTTGTTCTGGCGCAGGGGGGCATGCGGGTCGTTTGTCGCCTTTCGCTTTAATTCCTGAAATACGCCAGTTTCACGATGGGCCTTTACTTTTATCAGGTTCGATATCTACGGGGGGGTCAGTCGCAGGTGCTCTGGCTATAGGGGCTGATCTAGCATATATAGGAACACGGTTCATAGCATCTAAAGAAGCAAATGCAGTAGATGGGTACAAACAAGAAATCATTGATAGCTCAGGTGAGGATATAGTTTATTCAAGTTTATTTACTGGAGTTCATGGTAATTACTTAAAAGGTTCTATCGAAAAGGCTGGTTTGGATCCAGCTAATTTGCCAACTGCAGACAAGTCTTCAATGAATTTTGGGTCTAGTGGTAATACGGATGCTAAGGCTTGGAAAGATATATGGGGTGCTGGACAGGGTGTTGGTTCGGTACATAATGCTCCATCAATGCAAGAGATAATAGATATTTTCAAAGTTGAATATGCTGATGCGCAGTCCAGAGTTAATATTTAGAACTGCATTTTTTGAATATTAACTGTTGGTTAGTATTCAAAATTACCTTACTAATCGTGAACATTAACATTATAATAATTTTAAATAAAATCGGAGATAAAAATGTCAACAACTCTTCTGGGCTACCTACCTATGCTTATCATGGCTGTTTTGGGTTTAATTCTGGGAAAGATATTATTCTCTCAAAAGCCTGATCAGAGTGCTAAAAGCAATACTTCAAAAAGTGATACCTTAGATGCAGTAGACACTGATGAGACATATGCTCTTGAGTGGAGAAATAGATACCTAGCAGCTCGTGTGAAGTATCTTGAAGAGCGTCTGTCTGAAAAATCATCCCCTAAAGCAAAAGCAGCGGCCAAGCCTAAAGCAAAAGCAGCGGCCAAGCCTAAAGCAAAAGCAGCGGCCAAGCCTAAAGCA
>JABGVR010000063.1 GCA_018645985.1 Hellea sp.
AGAAACATCGCACCGCCGCCAGTTACAGTAAATACTTGCGTGACTCCCGATTTCTTTATAAGCTTTGCCAGCTGCAGTGACACGGATTCCATCTACAATCCCCGGTCCAAAATTTTCTTCCTGAGCGCACTATTTTCTGCGAAAACGCCATTAACATCAGATATCATCAGGGGTTGGTTCTTTTTCAAACCTACCATTAATGTTTCCCCATCAAATATCTCCCTGCAAGATAATTGCCCTTTTACTAAAGGAATAGCTAGATAAAAATATTTGTTAAAGTTTTCATGGTTAATGATTGTTCCTTCATCCAGATCACATCTTAAAAATATCCCTCTCACCAAAGCATCTAAGTACTTCGTTTCATCCTTTGTGATTTCTCGCCGCTGGTGACTCACACCACCACACATTTCCTTCGCTTTATGAAATGCCTTGAACCACTCATCAACTTGATGCGGAAATGAGTTATATTTAGGTGAAAATTCATTTTCCCATTCGATATCAATATGTCGCTCCCAAGATCTTGCACCTTTCCCGTAAGAAATCATCATGGAATTCGACCAGTCATGATACTCGTGAGTCGATAAGCCAATTACGTTGGCTGGGTATCTATTTTTTAGGTAGTCAATTTGATCTAAATGAAGTTGATGATCTTCGGATGGGTATAGCGACACGCAGTGATTAACGCACAATGGAATGTCTCTTTTTTTGAAGAAAGAAACAATATCATCCAAATCTTTTTCACTAGCACCGCCAGAAGAGACAATAACAGGTCTGCGAGTAGATGCTATTTTTTCAATTAATGGCCAGTCGTTCATGTCAGAGCTGGCAATCTTTATAATAGGAAAATCGAATTCAACGCAGAGGTCAACTGATTCTTCGTCAAAAGGCGTTGACATTGGAATGCAACCCATTGCCCTGATTTTATTAACTAATATTTGGTAATTTTTTTTTGTTAAAGTTTTTTTCTCCGTCTTATTAATATAATTCAGCGCCTTTTGATCAGTTATTTTATTGCCCTTAAAATCAGGATGTACAAAGCTATCCATTTTACGAAATTGTAATTTAATCGCAGCCTTAACATTATTTTGCCTGCACACTTGACCGTGGTCCTGAATTATTTTTAGACCCTTTTCTATATTTCCATTATGGTTATTAGCCACCTCTAAAACAAAAAGATTTTCGAATAAACTTTTATCTCTTTGCGATACAGTTTCCATCTTTTCACCTCTACTAATGTTTTTGTTTAAAAATCGGATATACCAAAAAAATCTTCAAGCTTAGCGACAGAATACTCCAACTGTTGCCTAGTCAATCCTGGATACAATCCCAGCCATAATGTTTGGTTCATAGTAATGTCCGTATTCACTAATTTTCCAACAACCCTGTAATTCAATCCCTCAAAATAGGGCTGCTTTATCAAATTCCCAGCAAACAATAACCGCGTGCCAATTTTGTTTTCATCTAGATATTTCGTTAGATCTGTTCGTTCAACTCCACAGTCTGCCTTGAGTGTGATCGGAAACCCAAACCAAGATGGCTCCGAATTCTCTGTTGCCACCGTTAATTCGATGTAATCAGACAAGGATGATAGCTTTTTGCTTAAATAAGTAAAATTATCATTTCGTGCCTTTATAAACTCCGGAAGTCTTTTTAACTGGGCAAGACCGCACGCGGCCTGCATATCTGTTATTTTCAAGTTATAGCCAAGGTGCGAATATGTATATTTATGGTCATAACCTTGCGGTAAGGAACCTAGTTTTTGACCAAAACGTTTACCGCAAGTATCATCACACCCTGGTTTGCAGTAGCAATCACGCCCCCAATCTCGGTAGGATTCTGCAATACTCATTAGTTCGGAGTTATTACTGAAAACTGCACCGCCTTCACCCATTGTCATGTGGTGCGCAGGGTAGAAACTTAACGTCGCTATATCACCCCATGTACCGATCATTTTTCCATCGTACTTAGCCCCCAATGCGTCACAGCTATCTTCAACTAGCCATAGTCCATGCCGATCGCATATGTCCTTCACTTTCCTGACGTTAAAAGGGTTACCTAGAGTATGCGCAAGCATAATTGCTTTCGTTTTTGGCGTAATCGCCGCCTCAATGAGGTTGGCATTGATATTGTGAGTGCTAAGGTCTACATCAACGAAAACAGGAACTGCGCCAAATTGGATAATTGGATTAACGGTCGTGGGAAACCCGGCGGCAACGCCAATGACTTCATCGCCCTTTTTGATCGCCCTATCGCCAAGCTTATGAGATGTTAAAGTACTAAAGGCAACTAAATTAGCAGAGGAACCAGAATTAACCGTAATTAAATGCTTAATACCAATAAACGCCG